>CAISYK010001288.1 GCA_903889605.1 uncultured Bacteroidota bacterium | reverse complement strand
CTTTTCATCATTTGGACTTATAATTCCAAAACAGAAGCGAAAACTATCTTCTATGTTGTAATCCTTTGGAAATATAAATTTTTTCTTGGTTATCTCAAGACAGGTCAATCGGTCAAGTGCAAAGGTTTTAATCTTATCATCTTTTAGGTCTCTTGATATTACATACCACCGATTTTTAAATTCTTTCAATCCAAAAGGCTCTGCACTTCTTTTTACTGGCTCCTCTTCCCAAAATTTATGGTATACATAATTTATTTGAAGCCTGTTTTTAATAGCATGAAGAAGTCCGTAAAGATTCTCGGTTCCCTGTGGTCTCCTCTTTTCAAAATGAATATATTTTGATAAACCATCTGATACATTTAAAGCATTGAAAGTGTCGAAGGCTTCTAATATCCTTTCATTTGCTTCAGGGTTTTCCTCATCAATAATGCTATAACATCTTCTTGTAAAGTCATATTGAATGTCAATATTGAATAGAGAACGGATATCATCAAGGTCTCTCTGGAAGGTTCTTTTGGAAACATTGAAGTTGTATGACTGCAATTCTGATTCACGGGAAAGGTAATCATCAATTTCCTCAAAAGTTGATGGCGATTTCCTTAGTTTTTTTATAATTAAGTTATAACGTGATATTGATTCTCGTTTTGACATGTTTTTAAAGATTGGTATTCAAGCTAATTGATTCTTTTATCCTGCTCCATTAAGACCAAAATTAAGAAATAGGTACGACAAGCTATGTCGTAGGTAAATAAAAATTATATTTAAGACTAATTTTAGTGAATTTATTTAAAAAAAAATGCAATTGGTTTTTCCTATTGCCAACTTGTTTATAATTTATTTGTCGGTAAGTTCAAAAAAGTTAGTTATTGTTTTCGCATCTGTTTGTCTTTTAATCAAGAGGTTTTTCAGCTCCTGTAGTCTTTCTAAGAAAGAAAAATAAATTTGGTTGCCGTTATTTGCTTTGACAATAGTAAGATGCGACTTAATGAATAGTGGAACATCTATCAACCTGCTAAAAGAGTTCAGTTGAAATGGTTGAGCTGGGAGAATGGCTGTTTTAAAGAAATCTTCCAGTTCTTTAATTTCTTTGTCCCAATTTTCTGACTTCGGTGATTCACCTTTAAGGTTCTTCTTCAATAAATTATTTTTTTTCATTCTACATTGTAGGAGTCAAAACTCATCGTTAAAATTATTTAGGTGAGTGCAAATACACTGCATGAGGTTTTGTATGTTTCTTTCAAAATCATAAATATTGTCGGCCATATCAAATTTTTGAAGATTGAAAAGCTCATTACGAAGAGCGGATAATTCTTTAAACTCCGTATCCAAATTGGTGTGAAGTACAATTAATTTTTGCTTTATTTGATTTTTCATATTCGATAAATTTTAAGTTAAATTATAATTCTAATTGCAAAAGAAGGTGATGCATACGCCAAAGTGTGTCGCAAAAAAAATAATTACAACGTCATACTTTGACTGGGGTGCTGAATATTTTTGTTCTATTATAAACTCTTATGCAAATAATTATTGTAATTAACCTTTAATCAACCTTATGCCTCGCAATATTGAATACCTAATTGATGATTATATCGAACATAAAAAGTACCCGAATTTAGTTTTAACTATTGCAATTCAAGAGGGATTAGATGTACCTGAAGAAGTTTTAAAAGTATTTGGTGGGGGATATGGTTTTGACAACGAGAGAAGATGTATTGACAGGATGAACAAACGAAAGCTGCAATGCGAATTGCTTTTGCAAGGTCATTCTGAAAAAGATGAATTTTCGTGGAATACAATAATCCGCTCAAAACAAGATAAATATACGAAAGCATTAAATATTTATAACGAATATAAAAGTGACCATGAAAAGGAAAAGGCGAAGCTCACTGCTATACTGATTAAGTTTGATGGATTTGCCATCAATAATGAAAAGCAAAGAGCGTTTGCGATTTTGTTAAAATGTAACATCGAACGCATGATTGCAAAAATGGATTCTGAATTGAAGGAAAAAGAGCCAATCGAGGAAACAGCAATGGAAGTGTATTTGCGTTTAAAAAACGCAAGAAATCAAGAAATTAAGGATGCACGTGACTATATTGCATACTATAATAACTACATAAATTTTGATTATGAATTTTTTGAAGAATTAATAAAGGATTGGTTTGGCTCCAGATTACCACCCCCTACACCATTATAAATTGACACAATTCAGGAGGTCAATTTTTAATGTTTTAGGAATTAATTTGCAACGTAGTAACATTAGAGGGGTTTTTAAGCCCCTCTGAAAGTGAATCACAGTACATTTCCGTTAGCCTTTTTGGAAATCGAACGTGCTTTCTGATAGTCCTGCACCTGACAAATCTTTAATGCCATATTTCGCAGTTAATGCGGTAGCAATCTCTCTAACATTAGGCTTGCCTGACCGATTAGAAACTACAACATCTACTTCCATTCCTTTTGCAACAACATTCCATGTTTTGTTGGCTGTTACTCGCCATAAATAATTACTCATAGTTTTAGATTTTAGGTTTCCGTAAAAGTAAGTAGGGAGTGCGACAAAGTGTGGCGTTAAAATATTTTCTTTTAAATTTTCTAAATTAGGATGCTTCAATATATACCCTTGTTTGGATATTTATTATATCGAGCTCAATTTGAGGTCGGTGAATTGCTCTGTCATCT
>CAISYK010001287.1 GCA_903889605.1 uncultured Bacteroidota bacterium | reverse complement strand
TCTACCAAATCTGTTTTTTTTATCTCCTCCAAGGTTTTATATTTACCATGTTTACTGCGGTAGTTAAAGATTGCATTGGCCATATTCCAATTAATGTATGGATGTTTTAGTTCTTCTGCAGTACAGGTATTAATATTTATTTTCTTGATTTTGGAAGCATCAACGGTTATATATTTTTCTATTTCTTCAAATTTATCGAAATCAAATTTCCACATTTCCATTAATTGAACTCTGGCAGTATAACCACCCAGTAAATTCCTGTATTTGATAATTGTTTTGGCATAAAAAGGACCTATCCCTTTGATCTTGGTAAGCTGGGCTGAATCAGCTGAATTTAATTCTACAATAGTAATTACGGAATTCGAATTTTTTGTATCAGATTTTGAAGTTTTATAATCGGGAAAAATTCTTTTTTCAATTGGAATTTGAATATAAGGTTCTAATCCTACAAATTGTTTTTCTGGAATACAATACATTTTTTTTACGTCTTCTTTGTCTTTGAACTTGCCGCCTTTTGCCTGGTAATTTTTAATCGTCTGAATTTGTTTATCAGCCAAACCTAAACGCTGCCAATCCTTATCAGATAAATTATTCGGATTAAAATTAAAATGTTCAGGCTCTTTATTAATAATGCTGTCGGCAGCTCCTGAATGTTTTAGATCGTAACGGGAAGAAGTATACTTATTTTGGTTTTCGTTTTTTAATGAATCGTTAATATTCTTTACTGATGCATTAAATATTTCAATTTCTTTTTCAAATTTTGAAAAATCAACATTCTCAGACTTAATAAATTTATCGGAAATACCTAAATAAATAATCATTAGTGTGATTATAATAATCAGAACAAACAAGCCGTTTCGCTCGCGCTTATTGAATGTTAAATAATCACGAATAAATTGTTTCATGGGTAAAGCCCCTCACACCTCCCCGAAGGGCAGGCTTTAAATTATGCTCTCAGTTTTCTTTTGTGTAAGGTAATATACCGGAATTCCAATCAATACAATCAATAAACCTAATCCTGTATTTTTTGTATCATAAATTAAGAGGTCTATACAAATAGCGGCTGTAACAATAATATATAATGCAGGAATAATTGGATAGCCAAATGCCTTGTATGGCCTTTCGGTATCAGGTTCTTTCTTACGAAGAATAAAAACTCCGGCAATGGTAAATATATAGAACAGCAGAGAAGCAAATGTTGCATAAGTCAATAAGTCATTATATTTACCTGACAGACATAATATACAAGCCCAGATACATTGAAACCAAAGTGCTTTTGCAGGCACTAGATTTTTATTTAAAATTTCTGCCTTCTTAAAAAATAAACCATCTTTTGCCATTGCATAAAACAAACGGGAACCAGCTAATACAATGCCGTTATTACATCCAAAGGTAGAAACCATAATTAAAGCAGCCATAATGTAAACTGCAGGATTCCCAAAAATAATTGACGCAGCAGCTGCACCAACCCTATCATTATTCGGGAACATAATGCCTTGTCCTAATGCATCAGTGCCTGATGGGATTCCTTTCATAGGAAGTAATGCCAGGTATGCGATGTTTGCTAAAATGTAAATGATGGTTACAATAAAAGTTCCTAAGAATAAACTTCGCGGAATATTTTTTTTAGGGTCTTTTATTTCACCTGCAATAAATGTAACATTGTTCCATGCATCACTCGAAAATAATGAATTTATAATTGTTGCACCCATTGCACCCATTAGTGCAAAACCTGCTAATGGCACAATAGTTACAACACCGTCATTAATGGTGGTTTTACTTGCGCTCCACATATCCTGAAAATTATGAATAATGACATCTCCTTTTAATCCTACAGCTAAACCCAATATTATCAGTGCAAACAAGGCAAATAATTTTGCGGATGTAAATATCAGCTGAATGGATTTACCGCTTTGCACTCCACGGCTATTAATGTATGTAAGAATGACAATACTTGCCATTGCAAGGATTTGAGCGTAGGTAATTTGAATAGATTTACTAATTGAAAATATTATATTATTGAGATCAGGGAAAAATACGGATGAATATTTTGAAAACGCCACTGCAACAGCAGCGATTAAACCAGTTTGAATAACAGTAAAAACAGTCCAGCCGTAAAGGAAAGATATCATTCTTCCATAAGCGCGCTGCAGATAAACGTATTGTCCGCCTGCATTAGGCATCATGCCTGCAAGCTCACCATAACTTAAGGCCGCAGACACGGTAATTAAACCTGTAATAATCCAAAGCACGAGCATCCAGCCTGCAGAGCCAACATCCCGAGACATAGCAGCTGTTACAATAAATATCCCAGAACCAATCATTGAACCTGCCACAATACTTGTAGCGTCGATAAGTCCGAGGGAGCGTTTTAATTCATGTTGATTCGGCATTTTAAATATTTCGTGAATTGCTGATTTGATAATTTGTAATTACTCAGGCAACGGAATAGAACGCAGATAACGCAGATGATTAAGATTAAATAATATTTTTATCTGTGTTTATCATAAAAATTAAGATCAAACAAGATTTTTTTTATCTCTGTTTATCAACAATTATCTGCGTTATCAGCGTTCCATTTATTTGTTTATCGGCTGAGCAGTAACGATAATTTTAACTGCAAAATCATTGTTCGGGATTAGCGATTATATTGTTTAGGATAACCTCACCGAAAATTTTTTAAATCAAATAATTACATTAGACAAAAACAAGATTCCTCGCAAAAACTCGGAATGACAATCAGCATTTTGCATAATCAAGCAGCAAAAATTTACAGCCTGAATGAAAAAAATGACAAAAAATAGATTTAATAATTAAATTGGTTTTGGTTTTTTCCTCATGGAAATGGTGAAAATTACTAAATGAACAATACCAAGGATCAAGAAAAACCAAGGTAAAGAAGGCTCAGAATTTTTCGAAGCATTTTCAATAAAAGCCTGACTTTTAAAATAATAATCAATCATGCTGAGCGACATCAAAAAGAAAGAACACATAACACCAGCAATGGAAGCAGATTTTTGTCCTTGGAATTGATGATGAGGCTCTTCGCCTTTAGAAAGAATACTATTTTTGAGTCCGAAAAGAAGGTAAACATCAAGACCAACAAGCATCCATGTTAATGCACTTAATTGTGTAAGCCTGTCGAGTGAAATGATCATAGCTCCGCATACCACCATTCCAAGAATAGGAACCAGAGGGACAAGCGGAGTTTTGAAAGGACGCACAGCATCAGGAGCATTTCTTCGTAAAATCCAAATACCGGCGCAAACCAATATAAAAGCAAGTAAAGTACCAATAGAAGTTAAATCACCAGCAATACTGCCTGGAATAAATCCGCCGAAAATTCCAACGAATAAGAAAAGCATCAGGTTAGATTTATATGGCGTACGAAACTTTGGATGCAGGTGAGAAAAAACTTTAGGCAGAAGCCCATCATTCGACATTGAAAAAAACACACGGCTTTGGCCCATAAGCATAACAAGTATTACAGAAGAAAATCCGGCAAGAATAGCAACAGTTACGGCAGTGGCCAGCCAGCCATAACTGCTCATGTATGTTGAGATAGCATAAGCAACAGAAGCTTCTTTACCTTTTGCAGGATCAGCGAAATCCTGCCAGTTGGCAACCCCGGTAAGTACGTGAGAAAAAACAATATATAATATTGTACATACCACAAGCGACCCAAGAATACCAATAGGCATATCACGTTTAGGGTTTTTCGCTTCCTGCGCTGCTGTTGAAACGGCATCAAAACCTATGAAAGCAAAAAACACAATTCCGGCACCTTTAAGAACGCCTCCCCATCCAAAAGAGAAGAAGCCTTCATGTCCGGCAGTACCTGCAGGAATCATGTAAGGGATATGATTTTCGGGCTTGATATATTTCCATCCAATAACGATAAAAATTAAAACTATTGACACTTTAAGAAAAACAATAATAGTATTTACAAATGCAGATTCCTGTGTTCCTTTAATCAGAAGTAAAGTAAGCAAAAGTAATATTAAAAGTGCGGGGGCATTCACGAATCCATGAACACCGGCAGCGCTTGCTTCAAAAGGCGAATGGCACCATTCATAAGGTATTGCACCGCCCAATAGTTTATTTAGATATTCGCTCCAGGCAATTGAAACCGTTGCGGCACCAAGGGCATATTCAAGAATAAGAGCCCAGCCGATAATCCATGCAATTAATTCTCCCATAGTTGCGTAAGCATAAGTATATGCACTTCCTGCAATAGGGATCATGGATGCAAATTCAGCATAACATAATCCGGCAAACGCGCAGCCAACAGCCGCCACTATAAATGAAATAGTTACCGCAGCCCCGGCAGCTTCAGCTGAAGCTGCAGCAGTGCGGACAAAAAGTCCAGCTCCGATAATTGCACCAATGCCAAGTGCAATGAGAGACCATGCACCAAGGGTACGCTTCAATCCTCCATCAGTTTCAGCAGAATTAGCGAGTAATGTTTCTAATGATTTTTTTCTAAAAATTGCCATATTGTTTTTTTTGAATGAGTTCCAAATATATACAAGTTTTGTTTATAAATCGATATATATGAATTCAGTTTTCTTATTTTTACAAACAAAAATTGTTATGAAGCTATGAATATCATCATTATCAGCATATTTATTTTAGGTTACTGCGCAATTGCATTTGAACATTCCATAAAAATAAACAAATCAGCAACGGCATTATTAACCGGAGTTTTATGCTGGGCCGTTTACATTATTTTCAGCAGCAATAAAATATTTGTTTCCGAACAGCTTACAGAACATTTAGGTGAATTATCCGGTATTCTTTTCTTTTTAATGGGAGCAATGACTATCGTCGAATTAATTGATGCCCATGACGGGTTTGACATTATTACTTCCCGCATAATAACAACTAACAAACGAAAATTATTATGGATAATATGCATGATTACATTTTTCCTGTCATCTGTACTTGATAATTTAACTACAGCGATAGTAATGGTTTCTTTATTAAGAAAGCTAATTGATGATAAAGAAAGTCGTTTATTATTTGCAGGAATGGTAATAATAGCTGCAAATGCAGGCGGAGCATGGAGTCCAATTGGTGATGTAACAACTACTATGCTTTGGATTGGAGGACAAATAACGGCATTAAACATTATGGTTAAATTGATTATGCCAAGTTTGGTATGCTTAATCGTTCCTCTTATTATTGTTTCAATAAGGTTAAAAGGAAATATTTCGAAACCTTTTTTAACTCCAAATAAAAAAGGAAAAATATTAACAATAAGGGAAAGAAATATAATATTTTTTACCGGAATAGGCGGATTAATTTTTGTTCCGGTTTTTAAAACAATTACACATTTACCTCCTTTCATGGGAGTTTTATTCGCCCTTGGTATTTTGTGGGTTGTAACTGAAGTGATACATCGTCAGAAAGATGATGATGATAAGGAGGGATTTTCTGTAGTTCATGCCTTACAGAAAATTGATGTACCTAGTATTTTATTTTTTTTAGGAATATTAATAGCTATTTCCGCTTTACAATCAACAGGTCAATTGGCCGCAGTTTCGCAAATGATGAACGAAAAAATAGGCCGCTTGAATATTATTGTACCAACCATTGGATTATTGTCTGCAATAATAGATAATGTTCCGCTTATAGCGGCTTCAATGGGTATGTATGATTTATATATTCATCCTTCAGATTCATACATCTGGGAATTTTTAGCTTATTGTGCAGGTACAGGAGGAAGCATATTAATAATTGGTTCAGCTGCAGGAGTTGCTGCAATGGGAATGGAAAAAATTGATTTTATCTGGTATTTTAAAAAAATTACATGGCTGGCTGCGGTAGGATATTTTGCTGGAGCTTTGTATTATGTTGTACAGGAATATTTATTTTATTCCTAAAATTATTATAGTGTTATCATAAAAGCTGAGCTATGAAAAAAATAATTATAATACTATATTTCTTATCGTTTGGTACTTTATTATCAGGTCAAACCAGCAATGTATTTAGAGTATCTAAAATAGATTCAGTCGAAGAAATTACCCTTAATAAATTTTGGAAGTTTCACAATGGTGATGATTCTTTATGGGCATCTTCATCATTTGATGACAGCAAATGGGATACCGTGAATACCAATTTAAAATTTGAGAAAGACGGCTTCAACAAATTTAAAGGTATAGGCTGGTTCAGGCTACATTTATATATTGACTCAGCGTTTGATGAATTGCCGACAGCAATTTTGATGGAGCAGGATGGGGCATCGCAGATATTTATA
>CAISYK010001286.1 GCA_903889605.1 uncultured Bacteroidota bacterium | reverse complement strand
GAAATCTTTTTTTTAATTCAATTAAAATATTGGGTTTTATTACATACAAAGGAAGCCATTTTTATATTTTAAAAATGGCTTCCTGTTTATCTGGGTGCAAGTGTTATTTCGCCTTCACCATCTTTTTGGTTTCTATGGTTTGTCCGTCAACTATTAATGAATATGTATAAATACCGCTTGTTAAATCATTTCCGAATACATTTAATTGTCCATTGCCTTTCTCTGTTAATTCAACTGTTTTGATGAGTTTGCCTGATTCCTCCAAAAATATAATTTGTGCGTGGGTAAAATTGTCCGGTAAATAATAATTGATAATGGTTTGATCTTGGAAGGGATTTGGAATGTTTTGGTTAAGGACTATTATATTTTTATTGCTCAGTTCAATATCCTTTGAATTAACTGATGATTCTGGGTTTGAATTATTCTGCTGTACCGATTTGTTTGTATGAATTGCACAGCACGAATTAATAACCGCATCCAACTGATCTATTTTATTCTGTATTGCTTCCAGTTTGGCATCTTTTATAGAATCATTTTTGCTCAATTCCTGTACTGCCTTTACTAAGGGCACAACAATTTCGGCATAAGACAAAGCATAAGGGTCTGCGCTATTGGATGGTGTATGAACAATAGACGATGAGTATCCAACTTGTTGTGCAGCTTGCTCCACTTCCTGGGCAATAAATCCGGAGTGGATAATAGCCGATGCTGACGTAAAATCCATTCCGGCCTGATGCATAGTTTTAGCACTGTCTGGCATGTTTTGAACTATAAAATCATCAAAAATTTTAGTATCCATATTATAAGTGACAGGGCGCAGTTTTTTAATAAACTCTAAGCCCTTCACATTTTCAGTTACATTAGTTTTAAAACGGCCATCACTAGTTTGATATAAACCAGTGAAAGTAAAAACACCACCACTTGTAGCTGAGTTACCTAGCTGTACTCTATTGCTTCCTGTAACAATTGCCCCATACCCAATGGCAGTAGCATTGGTATAGTTACCCGCAAATGCATCAGCCCTACTTCCAAGAAAAGTATTTGAGGTACCAGTAGTATTTGTTAAACCAGCCCAATAGCCAACTGCTGTATTTTCACTTCCAGTATTGTAATAAAAAGATTGGTATCCCATAGCTGTGCTATTGCTTCCATAATTGTTGGAATATAGTGCATACATTCCGCAGGCTGTGTTTAAGTTTCCGCTGATGTTTTGATAAAGCGTACTTGAGCCTAAAGCAATATTTCCATGTCCTGTTGTATTAGTGTAAAATGCATATCCGCCCAAAGCGCTGTTATGGTTTCCTGATGTATTGCTGTAACCGGCAGTATAACCCGAAAATGTGTTTTTGAGACCAGTCATGTGTGAACTGCCGCCAGCACCATAACCTACAAAGATATTTTCAATATTACTATCATTGAAAAGCACTTTGTTGCCATTTATCTTAAATGAACTTGAAGTACTGTTAAGATTTAAATCTCCTCCATAAACCTTCAATCCTCCGCTTGGATTAGCTGTGGTATCCCCTACTGAAACACTGCCGGTTGTTGAAACCCTTACTTGAGCATTACTGATAATAGTGCAATGTAATAAAGCTGTTAACGAAAATAGAATACTGATTCTATTATATCTGATATGGTTTGTTGTTTTCATTTTTTGATTTTTGGTTTTTTAGGTTTAAAATTACTGACATGTTGGGTCTATGATTAAGCTCAAAGTTTGCCCGGGAAGCATTAAAAAGTTTTTGTTCAGAGTTATTGAATTTACGGCGTGGAAAATACTATTATCTGTATTCTTTACCTGAATCTGGTTAGTTCCATTTCCAATAGTTATATTTGAATAAACCGCTGGATAGTACGCATCCAGAGTACTCTGCGTATATGTTATTGAATTACCGCATTGAGGGTACTTTTGGTGAAAGCCGGGTTGTGTGCTGCCATCAAATTGTTTATATATATACTTTTCTGAAATATTTCCATTTAGATCGAAAACCAATAGTGTTGTAGATGCTGCTTCAATAGTATCCCGATAGGTCCTGTCTATTCCCATACTTAATGTTATTCTGTTGGTATCGCTTGAAGGATAACTACCATTCAACCGAATTGAATAAGCCCTGTTTGTTGGAACAACCAGTAAAGAATCCTGGTTCATAATAAATACAGCGATGTGATTTCCATCTTTGCTTCCAAATGCTTTTAGGTTTTTAATATCAGCATTACTTGTGGTACTTTTATCGCTGCCTAAATAATTAGTACCTGTATACCATTGACCCATTGCCTGCATGTGATAATAAGTGCTTTTCCTTGCGCTGGTAGAATTGGTCATAAAACCCAACCCGGTTTTTTCCATTACACTCCAGAAATTAATCCATTCAAGCCCCCTATTCACTCCTATTGCCATGGCTTCACACCAAAACTGACCTGCAAAAAAACTATTGCCTTTAACTCCTTGCCAATTGTCATTAGCAACAAAATTGGTGTCGGAATAATAGCAAATATTCGCTTCTGTAATTATTGGTTTTACAGGCTGGCTGGTACGACCCAATACTATATTGCAGCTGTCTAATTTTCGTTTCATCCTTCCCATTCGCAGAGAATCGGTGGTTGTTAATCTGTCAATTAGCCAAGATCTGCTTTTCGTGGAGGTTAAGCCATCATAATTATTATACATGTGCCAGGAGAAAAAATCAATGAACCCTTTGCCAGCACCGCTCCCTGAAGTAATGAGCCCTAATATATTCCCTGACCAACTTGTATTCATAAGTGAATCAACTATTTTTTGGACGGGGGCATTGGAATCCTCCGGCTTTATACTGGTCATTTCAGGACCGATAATAAGTATGGTATTATCTATATTCTTCATGGCTTGGGCGTACCGTTTTATATAAGCTGATATTTTTGAAGCAGTTTTATTTGTTGTATACAAATCCGGCTCATTCCCAATAATCCAGTATTTCACGTGCCTGTTCATGGTTACATTAATGTATCGGAATATTGGGAGGGCATCAAGTGTATCATAATTCGAATTACCTTTCGACAACTGTAAAATCGGTTCCATGCCCTTGGCGCGAATGGAATCAACCATTCTAAGGTATTGAAACCTAGAAGGCATATTATAATCTGCTGTCTGCCCGCCAAATCTGACCAATTTCACATTGCTTTTTCTCACATTTTCCCAATTGTCGTGCAGGTGTCCATTTAAGAAAACTTTATTGGCGCCTTCACCAATGGAATCGGGCATCCAGGCATTCTCGGAATAAAAATTATTTGAAATTGCCTGTGCCTTGATGAGTAAATTAGCACCGCAAAAAAGCAAGATGCATAAGGCAATATGTAAATGCTTTCCTTTAAGTATGCCGTATTTGACCCTTTCAGTTTTTTTGTTTTTAAATTTTATCATATTCATTTGTTTTTAGATTAATACATAATCATCCTGTTTATGCATAATATTATTCTATTTCTTTTACACGGGTCATTTATGATGTGGGTTCCGCAATGTGGGATCCTCGGATTTTTTTCATTACAACAAAATAATCTATTTGATAAACACAAAACAGGATTATCCTCTTTCGGCTATTTTAAATTGTTTAATAACGAATAGTAATCAGTTTATACTGATACCAACAGTACTTTTGATGAAAACGAATAAAATGAAAAAATTATTCATCATTTTTATTGTATTAACCAATTATTCTTTAGCTCAAACATACACGTGGGCAACAAGTGACTCTTCCTATCGTAGTTCCTGGGGTGCAAGAGCATGCTTGGCAAAAGATTCCTCCGGTAATTTATTTGTGGCTTACGCCCCCCTCAATTATTCCTATTCTGCAAATGCGATATATATTATTAAGTATGATTTAAATCATAATAGATTATGGACACAAACTGTTTCAGCACTTGGTATTGGAGAATGTGGCATAGCCATTTGCACTGATATTTCAGGTAATGTGTATTTAACAAGCATTTTTAACGATTCCCTTTTCGTTGGTTCAACTATGTGTGCATCTGTTAGCGGCGGCAATATGTTTCTAATCAAGTTAAATTCTCAAGGTGTGTTTCAATGGGTAAAAAATTCAACCGGCAGCAGTGGCAGTGCAATTGGAATCTCACTTAGCACTGATGTACAAAATAATATATATCTGGCAGGCAGGGTCAATGAAAATGCATATTTTGATGGAATATATATGAGCAATCCTTCTTGTTTTGCCTATATTGCTAAATATAACGCTAGTGGTTCTCTACTTTGGATAAAGGGTATTTCCGCTGGTTACGGTTTCCCAAAAATAAAAACAGACATAGCTGGCAATACTTATATGGCTGGCACTTTTAATTATACTACCCATTTTGATAATATTTCAATTACTGCATCAGACCCTTATTCAGATGGTTCTCCTGACATATACATAGCTAAAATAGATTCCTCCGGTAACTGGTTATGGGCAATCCGTTCAGGTGGCGTAGGTCAAGATGAACTTGCAGACTTCAACATAGATGCTCAAAACAATTTATATGTAACTGGTTACTCAGAAAGTCCAACGGCTATGTTCGGTTCAATTACCACAACAAATACAACAGGAGGAGATTATTATTTTGCGGCAAAATATGACAGCAACGGTAATGCTATTTGGGCTATTAGTGGCGGAGGTCCCAACAGTTTTGGTTATGGAATTTGTGGGGATAAACAGGGCAATGCTTATTTGTCCCATAGCAGTTCTTTCATTTCCAAATATGACAATGCAGGAAATTTATTATGGCTGCAATCCAAACCTGCTGCTGCTAATATAGATATGCTGGCTGATGATTCGGGCAGTGTTTACATCGTAGGTTTCCAAAACACAGCAAGTTTTGATTCCTTTAGTTTTACTCCTAACCAAGCCGGGATGTTTGTGGCAGAACTTTATGATCCACCTGAAATTACAACAAACATAAAGGGAAAAGAAAACAATATTGATATCTCTGTTTACCCTAACCCTGCAACCAATATTATTACTGTAAGCATTCAATCTTCTTTCCCAAAAGAATCCTTTACATTAAAAGTTACCAATACTTTAAGCCAAATTGTTCACTTTGAAACTATAAAAGATATTACAGGCTCATGTATAAAACAAATAGATTTAAGTTATTTGCCAAAGGGATTTTATTTTGTTGAACTGCAATCATCCTCCCTAGATTCTTCCCAAAAGAAATCAGAGGTTAAAAAGATAGTGCTCCAATAAATTCTACCTATGATTTTTTCAATACTTCAAAGAACTGTTGAATCTGGCAAAGCAACTCTCTTTGCAATTATTACACTGCGAACCTATGATTAAAATAAAAATGAGTAAGCAGTTATTCGTTGGTAGTGTGCTTTGAATAGCCGAAAAGAAGAATAGTATAGTTGATGTATTTTATTTTATCGCTTGAAAGGGTTTAACTAATTGTAAACAATATTTTGCAATTTATTATTTTGTAAACTACTGCATTGGCCAGAGGCCTTGTTAATAAAAGCGTAGCGGGACACTACGCTCAACGGGGGGGAATGCCTGCCTCGTTTATTTGCGTTTGAATAATGGGATAATTGATTACCCCTCCGGGTTTAGTGGTATCAGCAATATATTTTTTGGGCATCCAATAATTAATTCCAAAAT
>CAISYK010001285.1 GCA_903889605.1 uncultured Bacteroidota bacterium | reverse complement strand
TAAAAAATTAAAATAAATTACTAATCATATGTCAAATAATTTTAATTATATCGTTCCCATTTTCAATAAGGAAGATGTTTTACCCAAAACACTTGAGGGTATTGAAAAATGCTCTACCTCCGAAAGCAAAATTATTCTGGTGGTTGATGGCTGTACTGACGGTTCTGAAGCAATTGTTGATGACTTTATTAAAAACTCATCTCATAAAGCAGAAAAAATTCTTATGCCAAATGTGCATATGTTACTTTCCGTTAACGCTGGTTTAAAAAAAGTTACCAGCGGATTTTCTATTATTATGCAGGATGATATTATTCTCAAAGATGCAGACACCGAAAATAAAATAATTGAATTGTATCAAAGAATGAATGGGAAGTTAGGCGTAATTTCATTTAGGTACGCTTCAAATATTGGAATTTCATCCTTAACTCATAGGCTTAAGAGAAAAACCTTTAAAGGCATGATTGAAGAAAAAGATTTCATAAAAGGACCGGATGATTATGCGAATTATCCAGAAGGGAATTATGGGAATTTTTATCCCAGAATGAGCGCTATAAATGGACCTAATTGCATCCCGTGGAACCTTTTATCACAAAGCGGAGTGCTTGATGAAAAGCTTGCCCCTTATGGTTTTGATGACCCGGAATATTGTTTGCGGTCATTAAAACTGGGGTTTATAAATGGATTGTTTCCTGTTCATTATCAATCTGAAATTGAATGGGGAGGTACCAGAAGATCAAAATCCTTTGCTAATGCAACATCTAGAATACATAAAAAAAATAGAATTTACATTTACAAAAAACATAATGTTTTTTTAAAGCAATATTTGAAAGAACAAAAAATCAATAAGAGTTTGGAAACTTTATAAGATAAAGCAAAAGACTTAACTTATACTTGGTATACCTAATTTAAGAATCAATATTTATCTTATCGCAATGAAACACAGACTTTCCCAATTATACCGACAACTTAAGATTATCATCTCAAGAAGAAAAATTAAAAAATTCGACAAAATATTCTCTTTAACGGAATTAAACCATAATTTTAAAAATAGAAATCAGCAATACAATTACTTCTACCACTTCTTCTGGAATATTTCTCCTAACTGGCTTAAAGAACATCGTAATTATTTTTCAAAAAATCTGCGAGGTTATGGAGAGGAGGCCTTTCATGCAATGTGGTACTTTATTTTTAATGAAATAAAGCCAAAAAATATATTAGAAATTGGTATATATAGGGGGCAAACTCTTTCGCTCTTTTCATTATTAGGAAAAAAGCTTGGCTTCGAAACTGAAATTCATGGAATTAGCCCTTTTACATCCGCAGGAGATAATGTCTCAAAATATTTAGTAGAGTTAGATTATTACAGAGACGTTGAAACGAACTTTGAATATTTCAATTTACTATCTCCTATTCTTCATAAGGGATTTTCAACAGATGAGACAATGATAAATATAATTCATTCTAAACAATGGGATCTAATTTATATTGATGGCAATCATGATTATGAAGTAGCGAAAAAGGATTTTGTTGTTTGCTCTGCAAATATAAGAAAAGGAGGATTAATTGTTTTGGATGATGCGTCTCTTTATACTGACTACAAACCTCCTTTTTATTCAACTGCTGGGCATCCGGGTCCATCCAAAGTTGCATCTGAAATTGATTTCAATTCATTTCAAGAAATTCTTTCTGTAGGACATAATCGCGTTTTTAAAAAAATTTAGAATGAAAGTAAAATATTTTCCTTATCAACCGCACTGCTTTGCTTTTGGGGGCTTTGACATGCAAATGATAAATGCTTTGGATTCCGTAATAAAGGCGGGAATAGATGCAGGTAAATTAGATGTTTGGAGCAGAGACAATGACTTTGATATTATTCATTTATGGGGTATTGGTCCACGAAATTACCATATAATTGATTGGGCTAAAAAATCAGGAAAAATAATTGTTGCAACAGTGTTGTTACCATATTTTGACACAATTAGAATGAATTTGAGTTATTATAGGCATTTTTTATCTAATGCACACAAGCAGCAACTTCATTATTACAGTCTTATTGACAAAATAGTTGTTGTTAACACGCTACAATCAAATGTGTTGACTAAATATTATAAGGTACTAACATCTAAAATAGAAGTAATTCCCAATATTGTAGAAGATAAATATTTTGAAATACCAAGTTATAATTTTTCAAAAAAATATGGAATTGAAAATTATGTCTTATGCACAGGAAATATATCCACAAGAAAGAACCAATATAACTTAGCACTCGCATGTATAAATTTAAATTTAAACTTGGTTTTGATTGGAAACATACTTGATGGAGAAACATTATACGGGAAAAAACTTGAAACACTTGTAATAAATAATAAAAACATAAAATGGATTAGGGAATTACCAAAAGCATCTGAAGAACTTGTGGCAGCATATTATAATTGTTCATTATATGCATTACCAAGCAGAGATGAAACGCAGCCAATTAGCGCATTAGAGGCTGCGGCAATGCGTAAACCACTGGTTTTAATGAATAAAAAATATGCACATCAACGCTTTTATGATGGGGCGAAATTGTGTAAATCGGGTTCAGTAAAAGATATCGAAGTTACTTTGCAGGAATGTTTATATTCCAAAAATGAAACCGCATATAACCACGAAATAACAAAATGTAAAGAACAAAATGTCGGGGAAATGTATAGTAAGTTATACTTAGCAGTTTTGTGATATAGTAAGATGATATTACAAAGTATAAAAAAAGGAACGTTTGGAAGTTCCGTAATACCTCATCAAAATGTATGGGATAAGCGAATCTATAAAATTATCCTAGCGTTATTTATAATTGGATTTGCAACCCAAGGTTTTGGTCATTTTGTATTTGGTAAAGAACTGCCTACTGATTTCTCCACACTTATTGTTTACATAATTTTTTTTGTGCTATTTGCTTCCTCTTCCCTGCGTTTTCCAAAGTTATTGCTTTTCTCGTGGTTTTTTATATTTATTCAAACCTTCTTATTAAATTGGTTATACATAAAATTTCAATCATCTTTCAATCATTTTATCGGGTTCATATTATTTTCTTTAGTTTGTTTTAGTTTTTTTTCTAAAAATAGACATAAAATACTCTCAGTAATACAGGCCTATTATAAATTTTGTTTTTTCATTGCATGCACAGCAATATTTCAAACCGTTTTATTTCTTATTTTCCACCTTTCATTTTTACCCCAGATAATTATAGGTGATCCGAACGCTTTAAATGGAGCCACAACTTTAATTCCTGAGTTTTTTGGAATTATTCCCAGAGCAATTGGATTATCCTCTGAGCCTGCTCATTATGTTGCTCTGCTTCTCCCAGCTGCATATATTTCACTACATGTTCTTACCGGGACTGGCAATCTTTTTAATATTTACAATAAGAAAATAGCAGTAATTATACTTTTGGGATTTATAATTTCATTTTCCATTGTTGGCTATTTTGGTTTGGCACTTTGCGTCTTTTTCATATTTAGAAAAAAAATCAAAACTGATTTTTTCAAGTCAAGTTTATTCATATTCATATTCATTGCTCTTTGCTATATGATCATTCAAAGTCCAACAGGAGGTGCAAAAATTAATTCTTTTATTGACCGAAGCAGTGACATTACAGGAGCTCAGTATGATACAAATGATAATACTTCATTTGCCTTATTATCAAATTTAATCGTCGCAATTGAAG
>CAISYK010001284.1 GCA_903889605.1 uncultured Bacteroidota bacterium | reverse complement strand
TTGTTAACAGGTTGTCACTAATTCCTATAGTGTTGGATTGTCTGGAAATTATATTATCTTTGGTATATCATGATTACCAAATAACTCATGAAAAAAAAATTACTCATATTTATTTTTTTGGCGGCTTCCATTATAAATTGTTTGGCTCAACCTAACAGCGGTTTTGAAAACTGGCATAACGAATATTCATACCATGTTCCTGATAATTGGGCAACATTAAATATCCTGTCCGTTATCCCGCCTTTCAGCGAAATTTCTGTTTCCAAAGCCACCGGCCTGGATAAACACTCCGGGAATTATGCTTTGAAGCTGAAAACAGTATTAGTTCGTTATAACCCATACCCTAATCTAATTTTTGATTCATGCGGCACTATATTTACCGGAAAAGCAACTCTTTCTCCGCCTTCATATATATATGGTTTCCCTTATACCGGACGGCCTTCAAAACTTGAATTCTGGTGTAAATATTCTCCTGTAGGTAATGATACTGCCGGTGTACGTGTTTATATGCAAAAGTGGATTGGGGGGCACCGCGATACCATAGCCTTTAGTGAAATGAAGGTTAACGCAACAGCAGCATACACCTTATTTCAGCTGCCTATTACATATAATTACACAGAGACTCCTGATTCGGCTGTTATTCTTTTCGGTTCGAGTATGAATAAATATATTTCAAGATTGGGCAGTACTCTATTTATTGATGATGTTTCATTTACAGGATGGGTCGGCATTGAGCAGCATGACCTTTATTCCGAAAAGGCGAAGGTATTTCCGAATCCCGCAGCGGATGCTGTAAATATCACAGCACATTTTGATGAAGCAAGCAGCCTAAAAGTAACCGACGCTAATGGAAAAACAGCAGGATTATATAAAATTCAAAATTATGGTGCAGACATTAACACCAGTTCCTTCGCGGAAGGCATTTATGTTTATGAAATATTTGATAGAAATAACCATTGTCTGACTAAAGGAAAATTTAATGTGGTTAAATAAATAATTTGATTCACAAACTCATAAATTATCATTTCGGTAAGATTGTCCGGTTATCAAATTATTTTTGTTATTTAATGATTACAAAACATCACTTGAAAAAAAAATTAATCATATTAGTCATTTTGGGTTCCGCCATAATAAATTGTTTGGCTCAGCCTAATCCTGGCTTTGAAAACTGGCATACTGAATTTTCATACCAGATTCCTGATAATTGGGCAACTTTGAATTTCCTCTCAATTTTCCCTCCCAATGCTCTGTCGGCTTTTAAAGTCTCTGGATTGGATAAACACTCCGGGAATTATGCATTGAAGTTGAAAACTATCTTCGTTAAAAATAATCCTGCTCCTGGTGTAAATGCAATTGACGACACCTCTGGTTATATTTTTACCGGAAAAATAAATATTTCTCCGCCTTCCTATGAATATGGCTTTCCTTATTCGAGCCGACCAGAAAAACTGGAATTCTGGTATAAATACAATCCTGTTGGTAATGATACCGGCGGAGTATATGTTCTTCTGCTGAAAAACAATGGTATAGTCAGCGACACAGTTGCTTATGGTGAAATGCCTATTACCGCTGTACCTGTATACACTCTTTTCCAGTTTAACATTCCTTACTTTTTAACAGCGGTACCTGATACAGCTGTTATTCTTTTCATTTCCAGCAAAAGAACGTCCACTGCAAGAGTAGGCAGTGCCCTGTACTTAGACGATGTGTCATTTAGCGGATGGGTAGGTATAAATGAACAAGACCTTAATTCCGATAAAGTGAAAACATTTCCTAATCCTGCAAGGGATATTGTAAATATATTTGCAGAAATTGAAAACGCGGACAATGTGAAGATAATTGATTCTTCTGACAGGCTGGCTGGTATTTACAAAATTCTGAATAACCATGCAGATATTAACACCGGTTTATTTGCAGACGGAATCTATTTCTACGAAATCCGTGATAAAAAAGAAAGACCGCTTGCTAAAGGTAAATTTAATGTTGTTAAATAAAATGAGAATCGTTGATTCAATGACATGGAGAATAACAAATTACAAGTTTTTATAGTTAAATCTAAAAGAAATAGTTTTCCGAAAAATTTATTATCCCAGGTAATTTGAAACAATATCACGATCATACAAATTGTTGGTTTTTATTTTATTTCCAATTCACAACTTAATTAGATTAGACTTTATATAAGTTAAGGTATTATTGTTTTCTTCTTTGCTTGACTCTAAAATTATGTAACCCACATCCTAATAAAATTAGCTGATCATGATTT
>CAISYK010001283.1 GCA_903889605.1 uncultured Bacteroidota bacterium | reverse complement strand
TTCATGAAAAAATATCCATCTTTTGATATTTATAAGGTTGAAAACACAAAATATGATTTAAAAGGTTCCCCAAATTTAGTAATAAATGGAAAAAAAATGTCTTCAGGAAGATCTCCTGCAAGTTTACTGGAATTAATATGTTCGGCATTTAACACACCTCCGGAAGAATGTAAAATTAAATTATCTTCTGCAAATCCTGCTCCAGGTTTTGGATATAATACAACTAACGATTCAAGTCCAAACCATGAGTGTAATGGCAATGATAAGTAATCTGTTCTCTTCAATTATTAGGGGCTTTGTTACTCATTACACTGCACATTTATTGCCTTACGGACATACTATTGTGCAGCCATATTTTGTAGTCCAACAATACATGCTTCCGCCCCAGCTATAATTGGTGTATGATTCACCTGCATTAAATGGCGTATTGGTTTGAGGCCCCCATTTAAGGCTGGTGTTGTTTGTAGATGGACAAACACTAAAATCGCATGAATATTTACAACTAGGATCACAATTGCCTCCCTGACAAGGGTCACAAGCCTGATTATTACATGATTGCGAATAGCTAGGATCCGCTCCCGGACACGATGAACTTGCACAGCTTTGAGAGCTTGCTGGTTTTGAACCAGAACAATATGAATCAGCAACAGGCTGTCCATCCGACCTAAGACAATATACAGTTTGAGACTGGGTGCCAGTACTTGGGGAACAAGCGTAAACAACCATCTGAGTACCACCACCACAGGGAACACTGCAGCCAGTTGTATAACTAACATTCCACGACCCTGAAGTAGAGCAGGCGCTCCAACCACTTTGATACCAAGAGTAGGTGTAACAGGTTGTCGTTGTTTGGGCTAAAATTGCTGCCGAAGAATTTCCGCAGCTATTATAAGCCCATACATATAGTGGATAAGCTGCGTTACAGGTAAGCCCTGTTTGGGTATAAGTATGGCTTCCTAAGTTATCGGTTGAAGTACTGTAGTTATTAACAGTATTATATTTATACCCTGATGCACCTGCTGCGGCATTCCAGTTCCAAACAATTTGTATTGCAGATGGAATGTTTGTTCCTGCGGTAGATGCTTGCGGG
This sequence comes from uncultured Bacteroidota bacterium, assembly GCA_903889605.1. Classification (GTDB taxonomy): domain Bacteria; phylum Bacteroidota; class Bacteroidia; order 2-12-FULL-35-15; family 2-12-FULL-35-15; genus 2-12-FULL-35-15. The sequence goes on along the minus strand of CAISYK010001283.1, from coordinate 7,817 downwards.
ACTATTATTGGATTGGCAGCTGCACTGCCTGCTGCACTGATACATCCGTTTACTGTTTGGGTTAGCGAATATGTTCCTGCTGAATTTACAGTGATTGGATTAACTGTCTGCCCGGTACTCCACAATAAGGTCCCGGTAAAACCACTTGCTGTTAGTATTGAAGTCCCGCAGTTATTTACTGTTGAAATTGATGGAGCAGGCGGGATTGTGTTTACCGTTATTACTGCTGTATCTGAATATACTAATCTGCAGTTTCCATTTGTAATTACAGCCCTATAATAAGTGGTTGCTGCAGGTTTCACTTTCATTGTGTCTAATACTGCCCCGTTAATATCTGTCCATGATACCTGAGTCGCTGAATACTGCCATTGAAGGCCGCCCAAATAACTGCAGTTCATTCTCAGTACAGCTGAATCTCCTTGACAGATTGCTGTTGATTGTGCTTTTATTTGTCGGCTCTCAAAAAAAAGCAAACAAATATATATGAATGCTGTTTTATTTAATTTACTGTCAAACATATTTATTTTTATATTTTATCCATATTAATAGATTGAAGCTTTTCTATTCACTATAATTTAGTCGCTTATTTGCTGCACAAAAACTCTGGTAAATATAGAAACACAGAGCTTTTTGCGCAAATCACAAATCGAAATGCTGTTTATTGACAAGCCCCGTCACATTGAACTATTCCGCTCATGTCAGATACCCATACATAGTGGGTACAGCCACTCCCAGGTATAACTTTAGTATACGTATCAGCACTAGAATAGCCTGCAGCGTATGAATCGAAACATGAACCATTTGGTGGCTGAGGATAATGAAATGGATCATAATACGCATAACCAACATATGTGCAATATGGTCCAGGATATTCAACAAAAGAACTTGAATTGGCGCCATTACAGTTCCCTGAAGGATTTCCGTAATAGATCCCCAAAAATGCGGCACAGCCATAGTTTGCGTCACATCCTGATTGTAATTGCCAGCCGCCTTTGTCGCAGGCAGTTCCTGCATTGGCCACGCAGCAGTTAGAAGTTGTTTGTGTTAATATTAATGCAGCTGAACTCCCGCAGCTATTGTATGCCCATACATAAAGCGTATAAGAGGTATTGCAGGTTAATCCGGTTTGAGTATAGGAAATACCTGAAAGGTTATCCGTTGCTGCGCTGTAATTATTCACTATATTGTATTTATAACCAGTAGCGCCCGTTGCCGTGTTCCAATTCCAAAGAATTTGTATTTTTGTAGGTGTATTTGTCCCTGCTGTCGGTGCTGGCGGAGCCGATATCGGAGATGCGGTTGCGCTGCCTGCTGAACTTTGACACCCATTTAATGTTTGAGTTAATGTATATATCCCTGCTGAATTAACTACAATTGGATTAACAGTCTGACCAGCACTCCACAATAATGTGCCCGTAAAACCGCTTGCTGTTAATGTTGAATTACCGCAGTTGTTTATTGTTGAAATTATTGGAGAAGGCGGGATTGCGTTTACAGTAATTAATGCTGTATCTGAGTATGCTAAACGGCAGGTCCCGTTTGTAATTACTGCCCTATAATAAGAGGTTGCTGCTGGTTTCACCTTTATTGTATCCAATACAGCCCCGTTAATATTTGTCCATAATATCAGGTTCGATGAATACTGCCACTGAAGGCTGCCAAAATAAGCGCAGTTCATTCGCAGTACAGCTGAATCTCCCTGACAAATTGATGCAGACTGTGCTTTTATCTCAGTGCGGTCAAAAATAAAAACAGAAATGATAATAAATAATATTTTATTAAAATTACTATATTGCATGAATGCTGTTTTGATATTTGTACAATAAAATAGGCAGCTATTTCTAAATAATATATTACTGCATTTATATTTGTTTCCGGATCGTTTTGAATCCTAATTTGACGCAATATAAAACAAAATAAGAATGTCTGCCCAAACATTTTTTCTATTTCTTTTCAATTTATTAAATTCACTTTTATTCAACAACCTAATATGAGCAATTTGAACCTGTAGATAATTTCTCACTAGAATTCCATACACCATAATATGTTCTATGGAAATTGAAAACATCGGAGGGGAATATATTCAGAAAATATGCTATAATCTGATTAGGGGCATTACAACCGCCGCAACCTGAATAATCACAAGAGTAATTACATACAATATGACTAGATCCGCATGGATTAGCAAGGGTAACCGGAGGGTATACCACAATACTTCCAATTCCAGAAGGAGTAATTGTAGTACCCGCTCCTGTATACCCGGCCCAATGAACACTCACGACATTCGCCGCATAAGTTCCAGTGATAATTATTTGAGATGCTGCATAACTTACTACTCCAATTTTTATATTCGGAATATTTACATCTACATCTATATTGAGAGTTCCTCCATCATAATTTGAAAAAACAAATAAATTACCGATAGAATTATTTGCAGGAAACACATATCCATCACCGGCTGGATCAACAGCAACAGATTGGGAAGGTCCTGTACCGCATCCATTCGACGGAGTAACTGAAACAGTTCCGCTGCTTGTTCCAATGTCTGCATAAATCCTATAAGTGCCTTGTCCCGAAAGTATTACCCACCCGGCAGGAACAGTCCAGGTATAACTTACACAACTAACTTCTGTTACCTGATAATATGAATTACAATCTGCACATGGATTGGCTGTTGTTCCTCCGCCGGAGAATGATGTGATTAATGAAGGTTGAACTGGTGCGCCTGAACATGATGAAATAGTTATCATAACTGCAGTCATTGGGCTTACGCATCCAGCAATGGTTGTTTGAACATAATAAGCAGTATTTACTGATAATGCAGGAGTTGTAAATGTCGCTCCTGTATAAATTAACGTTCCGCCTATTGCTGCATCATACCATTGATATGTGCCGCCTGGAGCTGAAGGTTCTAGTGTAACCGAAGACCCTATACATGTTGATGTTCCGGATAATGATGGAGCAGGTGGTATAGAACAGCAATCCGAAGTTGTTTGTATTAACATTGTTGCCGTAGAATTTCCGCAGCTATTGTATGCCCATACATATAATGTATAAGATGTATTGCAGGTTAATCCGCTTTGAGGATATGAAATACCTAAAAGGTTATCCGTCGCTGTACTGTAATTATTGACAGTATTATATTTATAACCAGACGCTCCTGATACCGTGTTCCAATTCCAAAGAATTTGTATTTTTGAAGGAGTATTTGTCCCTGCTGTCGGTGCTGGCGGAGCCGATATCGGAGATGCGGTTGCGCTGCCTGCTGAACTTTGGCACCCATTTAATGTTTGAGTTAATGTATATATCCCTGCTGAATTAACTACAATTGGATTAACAGTCTGACCAGTACTCCACAACAATGTGCCCGTAAAACCGCTTGCTGTTAATATTGAATTACCGCAGTTGTTTATTGTTGAAATTATAGGAGCCGGCGGGATTACGTTTACAGTAATTAACGCTGTATCTGAATATACTAATTTGCAGGTTCCGTTTGTAATTACTGCCCTATAATAAGTAGCTGCCGCCGGCTTCACCTTTAATGTATCCAATATAGCCCCGTTAATATTTGTCCACGATGCCTGAGTTTCTGAATACTGCCATTGTAGACTGCCTGAATAAACGCAGTTCATTCTAAGTACAGCTGAATCCCCTTGACAAATGGATGCTGATTGTGCATTCATCTCAATGCGGTCAAAAACAAAAACAGAAATGATAATAAGTAATATTTTAATTATAGTTCTATTGAGCATGAATGCTTGCTAAATATTTGTTCATATGATAAGATTACACCAGATATTTTTATTGTTTTGCTTGTCTTTCGAAAAAACATTACACAATTTTTCTACTAAACAGTAATTAAAATTTACATACCAATCCCGTCTATTTACCAAATCTGTGAAAACAACATCACCGAAACATTCACCGGAGTTCTACTTAACCAAAGTCACAATTCCTTTATAGTCATGTTTTCGTTTACTATAATCCTTCACTTGTATAGAATAAACGTACACTCCGGATTCAACAGGTTCATTGCCGGAGATTGTCTTTCCACCCCAAGGAGTGTTAATGTTATTGGAATAGAAAATCAATTTTCCCCAGCGATCAAATATCCTCATTTCAAACTCTTTTATGAAAACACCTTTACCTGAAAAGTAATCATTAATACCGTCATCATTGGGTGTAAATACACTAGGAATAAAAAATAAAAAATCAGGCTCAATGATTATAGTTTGATATGAAGTATCGGCACAATTGTATAATGTAGATGTTATAAGTGTAATAATGTATGAACCCGTATCTGCATAAATATGCGGCATAGGATTGTGTATTGAAACCGAATCATGATCACCAAAATTCCAATGCCAAAAATCAGCACCTGAAGAAAAATCTGAGATTGAAATTAATGGGTTGGTAATTGAAGCTGTTTCAGGCTGAACGGAAAAACCCGCAACAGGTTTTGAATAAACTGAAAGGAAATTATTTTTAGTTAAAGTACTTATACAGCCGCTGTCTGACATAACTGTTAAAGCCACATTGAAAGTGTTGGGTGAATAAATGGAATCATTGCTGTAGCAATTATTTGGATTCAGTTGATTACTTGCAGGGCTTCCATCACCAAAGCTCCACAACCAAGCCAAATTAGTGCCTGAGTTAATGGAAGACAAATTTTGAAAACTTACACACAAAGGTTCACAACCTGCACTGTCATTTGCTGCAAAATTCACAATTGGATTTGGGTTTACACTAATTATTTTACTTATCGAATCTTTACAGCCAAAACTGGAAACAACAAGCAATTGGTTTGAATAGGTGCCATCCGCTGAGTAAAGGTGTGATGGGTGTTGATTATTGTTAACCGGGCTGCCATCACCAAAATACCATTCCCATGTTTGTAAATTGTCTGACGGTGCAATCATTGATAAATCAGTAAAAACAGCCATACTGCCGTCACAAACATTAAGCATACTGAATTGAGCAGCAGGCAGCGGATGAACGACAGTGGATTTCGTCACAGTGTCCTTACATCCATTATTTGTAGCAGTGATTAATGAAACAGAATACGTTCCGGGAGCTGCATAAATGTGGGATGGACTGAAACTTGAATTTGGTGATGTTCCATCTCCAAAATCCCAAACTCTGCCGGCTATATTGCCGCCGGAAACGATTGATAAATCAATGAAATTTGAAACTTGATTTAAACAAACATTGGTAAAAGCAAAATCGGCTGCCGGCATAGGAAAAACAGAAATAGAATCTTTTAAAGTATCCGAACAGCCAAGATTTGATGAATAAGTAATTAACGTAAAATGGTAATTTCCAGGAACAGCAAATTGGTGACTTGGACTCCATTCTGTAGTATTTAAAGGTGAGCCGTCACCGAAATCCCATGACCAACCTCCGGCACTGCCAATTATAGGACTGATTGAAGTATTTGTAAATAATCCTGCATCTGATGAACAAATATTGCTGAATGTACATGCACTGATTGGTGAATCAAATGCGCTTACAGGGGTAATTACGGCATTTGAACATCCTTCCGTTGTGGTTGCAACCAAAGTTACATTATATACCCCCGCAACTGGATAAAAATGACTTGTATTTTCTAGGTAACTTGTGGGACTTGCATCTCCAAATGCCCAAAAATACGTAGCAATTGAAGTAGAATTGTCGACTGCAGAGGCATCATAAAAATACATTGTATCTCCAAAGCATACGTCACCATGCGTGAAACCTGCTGTAGGGTTGTAATATACATTTACCGGCTTTATTATAGTATCTGCACATCCAAAACTATTATCTACAATTAAAGTTACGTTATGATTTCCTGCAGAAGAATATATGTGAGAAGGGGTTGGGGTAATGTTTACGGGGCTTCCATCACCAAAACTCCACAACCAAGTACTTATAGTGCCTGTAGCCGTATGAGATATATCTGTAAATTGTGTGGAACTATTTTGACAAACTGTTGTATTGTTAAAATCCGAAAATGGATTTGGATTTACTTTTATTGTTTTAGTAATTGAATCTGAACATCCGGAATTAGAAATAATTATCAATTGAACCGCATAGGAATCTGCAGCCAAATATAAATGGGATGGACTCATAGTATTATCCAGCGGGCTGCCGTCATCAAAATTCCAGGTTATGGATTGAATTATATCGGGTGACGGTATAGTTGAAAGATTATTGAAATGAACGGTGTTTGTTTCGCATAAATCTGATGCAGTATAATATACACTGGGAAGCGGGTGCACTATGGTGCTTTTTGATATCGTGTCTTTACAGCCTTTATCTGTTGCAGCAATTAATGTAACAACATATGTTCCGGGATTTGCATATATATGCGTAGGGTTGGTTGATGTAACTAAAGCGCTTCCGTCACCAAAGTTCCATGACATATTTATAATACTTCCTAACGAAACTGCAGACAGATTGTTAAAATTCATTGCTTGATTTAAACATACGTTGACAAAACTAAAATCGGCAATCGGAGTAGGAGGAACTAAAATAGAATCATTAAGAGTGTCCTTACAACCAAGATTCGATGAAATAGTAATCAATGTAATTTGGTAGCTTCCTGGGCTTGCAAAACGATGACTTGGATTCCAAACATTTGTACTCAAAGGAGAACCATCGCCGAAGTTCCATGACCAGCCTGCAGTACTGCCTATAGAAGGGCTTACTGAATTATTAATAAAGTGTGCCGAATCATATAAACAAATTGGATTAAAAGTAAACACAGAAGCTGGCGGATCAAATGCATTTACAACTGTATAGGCGGTATCAGAACATCCGTTTACAGCTGTTGCCCTTAATGAGGCATTAAAAGCACCATGAGCGGTATAATAATGAGCAGTGTTTTGCAGATTACTTGATGCACTCCCATCGCCGAATACCCAAAAATAGCTTGCTATTGAAGTTGAATTATCAACTGAAGTTGTATTTAAAAAATGCATTGTATCATTAAAGCAAACATCATTATGAGTAAAGCCTGCTGCTGGATTAAAATAAACCTGGACTGGCTTTACTATAGTATCTGCACAGCCGAAATTATTATTAACAATTAATTTAACATTATAATTTCCGGCATTGGTATACGTATGTGCAGGACCTGCGGATGTATTAAAAACGCTTCCGTCATTAAAATCCCATACCCGCATGCTTATCGCACCGGAAGTTGTTGTTGAGTTGTCTGTGAATTGTGTCGCGCTGTTATGACAAACATTGGTATTACTGAACGCTGCTGTTGGGTCAGGACTCCTTGTGATAATAACACTGATGGTACTCGAACACGAGTCTGAATCATAAACAGATGCAATATATGTTCCGGCAGCTAGGCCGACAGCCGTCTGTGTATTTTGAACCGGCACAGTATTCCATGAATATGAATAAGGCGCTTTTCCATTTGAAGCGTTAACCGTTGCAGAACCATTTAGGCTGTTTAGGCAGCTTTCATTTGTAATAGTTCCTTGCGTAAGTGAAAGTGGTGCAGGCTGAACAACACATACATTTACATAAACCTGGGAATTGGACTCTAAACAGTATGCAAATAAAAATAATATTATAAAGTAAGGATACTTCATGTTTTATAGATGTTTAAGTTCAATTGCAAATATAATGATTCATATAAAAATAACTGCCTATCCGTTTCGGTCAAGTAGAAAAAAAAGAAAATGTCCGTGTCCCCTACTCTGATTGAAAAGAATTATTAAAATCATTAGACTTTATATAAGTTAAGGTATTATTGTTTTCTTCTTTGCTTGACTCTAAAATTATGTAACCCACATCCTAATAAAATTAGCTGATCATGATTT
>CAISYK010001282.1 GCA_903889605.1 uncultured Bacteroidota bacterium | reverse complement strand
GTTAATTGTTTTTAAACTGTTAGGGCCGCATACTAAAATAACTTCAGCACCCTGGCCGGCAAGTTCTTCGGCAATAGCAAATCCCATTTTACCTGATGAGTGATTTCCGATATAACGAACCGGATCAATTGCTTCATAAGTGGGGCCTGCGGTTATCAATACTTTTTTACCGAAAAAAGGTGTCTTGACAGATAGTGCTTTAGATAAGTGATCTGCAATTTCATCGGGTTCGGCCATACGGCCTTCGCCGCTCAGTCCGCTGGCTAATTCGCCGTTACCGGGATTGATAATTAAATTCCCAAATGATTTCAGGCGTTTTAAATTTTCTGTAACAGCCGGATGTTTATACATATCCATATCCATTGCAGGAGCAATATAAACTTTACAGCGGGCAGATAAATAAACAGCCAGCAATAAATTATCGCATAACCCATTGGCCATTTTAGCAATAGTATTAGCTGATGCAGGTGCAATAATAAATGCATCGGCCCATAAACCCAGTTCCACATGGCTTTCCCATTGGCCGGTTTTATCTTTTACAAAATCAATTAATACTGGGTTCCCGGAAAGGGTAGAAAGTGTGAGAGGAGTAATAAAATCAAGAGCAGAAGAAGTCATTATAACTTTAACATTCGCTCCAGCTTTTACAAGTAAACGAATTAAAAATGCTGATTTATAAGCAGCAATGCTGGCGGTTACACCAATTATAATGTTTTTACCTTTTAGCATCATTAAAAAAATTTCGGATTGCGGATTGTCAAAACTGCGGAATGGATTTTAATAATCCGCAAATCAAAAATCAGCAATCCGTAATCAAAAAAAAAACAAAATTTTTATTTTTCTGTTTCAGTAACAGGGTTGCGGTGATAGATTTTATCATCGAAAAATTCCTGAATTGCAATCAGTGACGGTTTCGGCAAACGCTCATAAAATCTGGAAATTTCGATTTGTTCGCGGTTTTCAAAAATTTCTTCAAGGTTATCAGTAGTGGAAGCAAATTCTGCAAGCTTATTTGTCAACTCCTCTTTAATTTCCGAGCTAATTTGGTTAGCACGTTTCGATATAATAGCAATACTTTCGTAAATATTACCTGTTTTACCATCGAAATCTCTTAAATCGCGTGTTGTTGTTGTTAAATCAGCGGTTGTTTTTTTGTAGTCCATTGTTTTTATGATGTTGGTTTGTTATATTTTTCTAAATTTTTCAGGGCACTGGTATAAACCGATTCGGCATCTTTCAAATATTCTCCTTTTGGAAAAGTGTCTACAAATTTAATATATGCATCAACTGCCGACTTAAAGCGTTCTTGTTTTTTTGACTCAATACTATTTAATGCTAATAAATAATAAGATTTAATGATCAGATAGTTAAGCTGTTCCATATTTTTTGAACCCGGAAAATCTTTCAAATGATTGCTGAATGCTGTTACAGCTGCTTTATAATCTACCATATCATAATACAGCATTGCATTTTCATAAGATTTCCGCTCCAGCTTACCTCTTAATTTATCAAGCATTTTATTGCATTCTAGTATACGTTCACTTTTAGGATACTGATTTGTAAAACGCTGAAATTCCTTTATTGCAAGCTTGGTATCAACCTGATCAAGGCTGTATCCGGGGGAACTTAAATAAAAGCAATATGCATTCATATAAGCACATTCCTCAGTGTGTTTGCTGCTTGGAAAATTTTTTACAAAATTACGGAAATGGTATCCGGCAACGATAAAATCTTCAAGATTATAATTACAATAAGCATAATAGTAATGAACTTCTTCGGCTTTTGCAGTACCGCGGAAAACGCTCATCAGCTCTTCGAAAAGGGTTAGTGCTTTGGAATAATCCTCCTTATTGAAATAATTAACAGCTGCGGCGTATTTGGCGTCCATATCGCTGC
>CAISYK010001281.1 GCA_903889605.1 uncultured Bacteroidota bacterium | reverse complement strand
CTTTGTTTTTCTCTTCAATTTCTTCATAAGCCCCTGAAAGCGCTGCGTTTGCTTTCTTTTTTAGAGCGTTGCTTTTTAATAGTACGAAAACAAAAAACGCTGTCATTATTAAAAAAATTATGAGATATATTCTGAAATTTTTTTCACGTTGTAGTTTTTCATCCGAAAGCGCTTTGTCTTTTTCCAGGTTTTTTATCAATAGTTCTTTTTTCTCCGATTCGTATTTTGCTGTCATTTCATTTGCCTGCTTGCTGTTGCTTTCATTATATAAACTGTCCTGAAGTGCTGAAGAAAGCTGTTTGTACTCAAATGCTTTTCGGAAATCATTTTGAGCTTCGTAAAGAGCTGAAAAGTTTTCGAAGCTGCCTATTATACCATTTTTATCATTGAGTTCACTTGAATAGTCCATAGACTTTTGCAGAACTTTAGCTGCTTCATGAAATTTTTTAGCCTTGATATAATACTCGCCAAGATTGCAATAAGCTCCTGATAAAAGTCTTTTATTTCCGATTTCTTCACCAATTTTTACCGATTTCTGAATACATTCAATTGCAAGACTAAGTTTTCCCATATTATTATAAACATAACTCAAATTCATATAATCTCTTGCAACATTTCGATTATCAACTTCCTCCCGAGATATTTTCAATGAATTTTTATAAAAATCTATAGCTTCCTTATACTTTTTTTGCCCAGAATAAATGATCGCAATATCATTATAATTCGAGCCCATATATCTTTTCCTATTCAGTTCCTTATTAATCGTAAGTGATTGATCATAATAATTAAGTGCTTCGTTATAATTTTTTTGATAATAATAAATCCATCCAATATTTCGGTAACAATCTGCAATAGCAGGTTTATCCTTTAATACTTCATAAACTTTTAATGCTTTAAAATAATGGGCAGACGATGAACCATAATCTCCCCTGTACCAATAAAGGTCTCCAAGATTATTATGTGCTTTACCCATACTCCGCTTATTATCAATAGTCATTGAAAGTGCCATACCTTGCTTTGCATAATCGAATGCTTTATCGGAATTATGCTCAGCGAATTGCTGGGAAAGGTCAATTAATGCATTTGCTTTTACGGTATCATTTGAGGATGTTATTAACAGGTTTTGAAGTGAATCGACGACATGAAGATTTTGTGCATCCAAATTAAAATTTTGATGCATTATAAATACTAAAAAGAAATATTTAATATAAGGGCTATGTTTCATATCCTAATCCCAATCACCAATATATCATCAACTTGTTCGCGGGAGCCTTTCCACGCTTCCATTGTTTCAACAATAACATCTTCCTGCTTAAGCATTGGTTTTGTATAATTGGCAAGCAGTAAATCTTTAAACCTTTTGCTCATAAATTTTTTCCCTTCGGCTCCTCCAAACTGATCAACTAATCCATCAGAAAAGATATAAACACAATCACCTTTTGAAAGAGAAATATTATGTTTGGTAAATTTCCTTTCGCTTTCAGATTGATTTCCGCCGATTGAAAATTTGTCCGCTTTTATTTCAAGGAAAGGAGCCGCTGCCCCACTTTTCACAATCCACAATGGCCTTTGAGCACCAGCGTATTCAATTTCAGTTTCAGAGTTGAAAGTAATGAGAGCAATATCCATCCCATCTTGAGTTTTACTTTGCCCCTCCTGTTTCAGCGCTTTGCGTATTTCATAATGCAGCTGGTTTAATACTTCATCAGGCGATGTAATTCCTTTTTCATTTACTATTTGGTTTAAAATGTTATTCCCTAACATACTCATAAGCGCACCAGGGACTCCATGTCCTGTGCAATCGCATGATGCTATTAACCTCTTACCATCTTTTTCTGCAAACCAATAAAAATCACCGCTCACAATGTCTTTTGGTTTGAATAAAACAAAAGCATCTGGGAAAAGTCTATATTTAAGTTGTTTTGGAGGTAAACTCGCTTCTTGTATACTTTTTGAATAATTGATACTGTCTGTAATATCTTTGTTCTTATGCTCAATTTCCACATAAGCAAATGACAATGCGGTATTTACTTTTCTTTTTTGGACATTTCCTCTTAACAGGGCAAAACCAAAAGCGGCAATCATTAAACAAAAGATAATCAGATATATCCTGAAATTTTTCTCACGACGCAGTTTTTCTTCGGAAAGCGATTTGTCTTTTTCCAGATTATTAATCGTAAGCTCTTTTTTCTCCGACTCATATTTTGCGGTCAGCTCAATTGCCTGTTTGTTATTGCTTTCGTTATATATACTATCTTTAACTGCTGCATTCAGTTTTGCATATTCAAAAGCTTTTTTGAAATCATTTTGCTTTTCATAAAGCTTAGCATAGTTTTTATAGATGTCTGGAATGAGATTTTTATAACCGATTTCTTCTGCATATTTCATAGCTTTTTGAAGCGCGTAATTTGCTTCATCATATTTCCCAACCTCAATGCATAATTCAGCAAGATTACCGTAGACCTTTGATAAATATATTTTATTCCCAATTTCCTCGGCAATTAATGCTGCTTTTTTAGTGCTTTCTATGGCAAGATTGAATTTTTTCATATTATAATAAACCACGCTCAAATTGCCGTAAAGTGCTGCCATATTTCCTTTCTCCCCTATATCTTCCTGAATTTTCAATGCGCTGCGGTAACTTTTAACAGCATCATCATATTTTTTTTGTTGATTATAAATTAGACCAATTCCGTTATAGTTCGAACTCATCTCTTTTTTTATGTTCAATTCCATATTGATTTTAAGCGACTTATTATAATAATAAATTGCTTTATCATAATTTTTTTGGTAATAATATATACGGCCGATATCATGATAAATCCTTCCTATACCAGCTTTGTCTTTCAAATATTCATAAATTTTAAGGGCTTTGAAATAATGGCCGGAAGCAGATCCGTAATCATCTTTCAGCAGAAACAAGTCCCCAATTTTACTATGCGCTTCACTAATTTTTTTTGGGAAGTCCTGCTGAATCGATAGTGCAAGGGCTTGCTGCCCGCATTTTAAAGCTTTATCAGGATTATAATTTTTGTATTGATCGGAAAGTTTGAATAATGAATTTATTTTCGCTGTATCATCCGGAGTCGTTTTTATTAGGTTTAACCCAAATTCCGCATTAGAAAATAAAGAATTATTTTTGGGTCAAAATCCTAATGCGTAGCATTAGAAAAAAATCGTCTATGGAATTTGACATATCCTTTACCAGCAAAGAAATTACGCCATGGGGCGGAATGGT
>CAISYK010001280.1 GCA_903889605.1 uncultured Bacteroidota bacterium | reverse complement strand
CGATCTGAGCTGATTAATAATAAGGATACTATTAATCTCACAGATATTTCAGGAAAAAAACAAGGAAAATGGATTGTTACAAATAAAATGGTTCATAAACCTTGTTATACTGATGACCAAAAAGTAGAAGAAGGTGAATATGCGGGCGGGAAAAAGACTGGTATTTGGACTGAATATTACTGCAACAATAATTTGAAAAGTAAAATAACGTATGATAACAATCGTCCTATGGGTTATGCCATTATGTATCACGAAAACGGCAAGCCTAAAGAAGAAGGATTATGGAAAAATAACCGCTGGGTAGGTGATTACAAACTTTATTATGAAAACGGTCAGGTTCAGCAGGCATTTAAATTTAATACTACCGGTAAACGCGAAGGGGATCAAAAATATTATTGGGATAACGGCCAAACAATGATTGAAGGAGCTTGGGCAGAAGGAAAAGAAGCCGGCATTTTAAAAGAATATTACGAAAATGGAGATTTAAAATCTGAAAAGAATTTTACAGATGGGTTTCTCGACGTAACTACTGTAAAAAATTACGAGCCTAAAAAACCAATAGTTCCAACAGTTCCTAAAGAAGTTATTCCGGATCCTATAAAAGTTGCACCCATAGAGGTTAATGCAACAACCGAAAAAGTAAACACTGGTAAACCATTTGACGGCGAAGGAAAATGGAAGCTGTATAATATGAATAAACAGGTTTCTAAAGACGGCGTATTCCATAAAAATAAATTAATGGACGGTAAAGTATACATTTACAATGGTAATGGAATTTTAACCCGAATAGCACTTTATAAAGGCGGCAAATATATTGGCGACAGTGTAATAGAGGAATAATTATTTTAGTATTCAGATGTGAGGTAAAAGATATGAGAAAGAAAAATCTCAATTAAATCACGGCTCCAGCATCTCATTCTCGTATCCGACATCTCTCTTTTATTTTTCTATGAATAACCACCTATTAATTTACAATACCCTTACCAGAACCAAAGAGAGGTTTGAACCTATCAATATAGGAATAGTTGGTTTGTATGTTTGCGGACCTACTGTATACAACGATGTACATTTGGGCAACTGCCGTACTTTTATTTCCTTTGATCTTATTTACCGCTATTTAATGCATCTAGGCTTTAAGGTTCGGTATGTGCGTAATATTACAGATGCAGGCCATTTGGAAGGAGATCGTGATGAAGGGGACGATAAATTTGAAAAAAAAGCAAAGCTTGAACAATTGGAACCAATGGAGATTGTACAAAAATACACTCTAGGGTTCCATGATGTAATGCGCGAATTTAATACACTTCCTCCAAGCATTGAACCTACCGCTACCGGACATATTTGTGAGCAGATTGAAATGGTAAAACAGATTATTGCCAACGGATATGCTTACGAGGTAAACGGTACCGTATATTTTGATGTAGAAAAATACAATCTAGAGTTTCCTTACGGACAGCTGACTAACCGCCAATTAGAAGATCTTATTGAAAACACTCGTGAACTGAGCGGACAGGATGAAAAACGCGGACGCCTTGATTTTGCTTTATGGATAAAAGTAAAACCAGAACAAATTATGCGCTGGCCTTCTCCTTGGGGATGGGGATTCCCGGGCTGGCACATTGAATGCTCCGCTATGAGCAGTAAATATTTAGGTAATACATTTGATATACACGGCGGAGGAATGGATCTGCAGGCTACGCATCATACCAACGAAATAGCCCAATCCCAGGCATGTAATCATAAAGCTCCTGTTAAATACTGGATGCATACCAATATGCTTACAGTAAATGGTGTACGCATGTCTAAAACCGCCGGCAACGGCTTTTTGCCTGGCGAATTGTTTACCGGGAATCATCCTTTATTAGAAAAAGGGTACAGCCCTATGGTGGTTCGCTTTTTTATGATGCAGACACATTACCGCAGCACACTCGATTTCTCGAATGATGCACTGCAGGCATCTGAAAAAGGTTATGCACGGCTGATGGCTGCAATAAAAACATTAGATAAAATAAAGCCTTCATCCACGTCAGGAATACAACTTAGTGGTCATGAAAAAGCCTGCCATGATGCGATGAATGATGATTTTAATACTCCTGTTTTAATTGCCGAATTATTTGAAGCGGCAAGTATTATTAATTCGGCAAATGATGGTAAAACACTTCTTACTGCGGATGATATTATTGGGTTAAAAAAACTGATGCATGATTTTGTGTTTGATGTGCTGGGATTAAAGCCTCAAACATCAAATACTTTAAATGATAAGGCATTACAAGGTGTAATGGAAATAATTTTGGAAATTAGAAAAGAAATAAAAGCAAAAAAAGATTTCGCTGCATCCGACAAACTGCGTGATGACTTAGGCAAAAATAATATTTCAATTAAAGATACGAAAGATGGCGCAATTTGGACAGTTCAGGAGTAAGTTACAACTATTTATTGCTGTTAATCTATTTATTTTTCTTGCATCCTGCCATAATGAAACGGGACAAACAAAAGAAACAGAAACAAAACCTGCTGAAGTAAAAAAGGTTACAGCCCCTGACTTTAGTGCAGATTCGGCGTATTCATATACAAAAGCTCAGGTTGATTTTGGCCCTCGGATTCCAGGAACGCCGTCACATTTGAAATGTGCAGATTATTTAACCGCAAAATTAAAATCTTACGGACTTGAAACCATTGTTCAAAGAGGGACAGTGCAGACATTCGACAAAAAACAATTCAGTTTAAAAAATATTATTGCCTCTTTTAAACCCGATGCGCAGAGCAGAATTATGATTTGCTCACATTGGGACACCCGCCCTTTTGCAGATGAAGATACTAAAGATCCGGATAAGTCTTTTGACGGTGCTAATGACGGCGCAAGCGGAGTTGGCGTTGCCATGGAAATTGCACGTCAGGTAAGTTTGCTTCATCCGAATATTGGTGTTGATATTATCTTATTTGATCTTGAAGATTACGGCACAAGCGGCGATAATGAATCCTGGTGCCTGGGTTCACAATACTGGTCAAAGAATATGCATAAAACTAATTACTATGCAAATTTTGGAGTATTATTAGATATGGTTGGCGGCCCAAATGCTGTTTTTCCTAAAGAAAGCAAGTCTGTTGAATATGCTTCTGCAGCAGTTGATAAAGTTTGGAGAACAGCTAACGATATAGGTTATGGAAATTATTTTTTATCGCAGACCAAAGAGTTTGTTGGTATTGATGACCATGTTTTTGTAAATATAGCCGGGGTGCCGTGTTTGGATATTATTGAGTATAATCAGGCAACACATGGATTTGGTGATTATCACCATACACATAAGGACAATATGAGCCTTATTGATAAAAATACATTGAAAGCTGTTGGGCAAACTTTGCT
>CAISYK010001279.1 GCA_903889605.1 uncultured Bacteroidota bacterium | reverse complement strand
TTTGATTTAAAAAATAAAAAGATCGCGCCTGCTGAAAGCGTTATAAAAAAGAAACTGCGGAGTGCATCAGATTTAAATAAAGATATACGTGCAGCTTCAATATTGTCCATAAATCTTTGGGCAATTTCCGGGCCATTGCTTTTTGAAATTTGATTATATATTTTATCATACTCCCCTTCGCCAAAAAAGCTTGTAAATGCAGGGAAAATATATAAAATAAACGACAAAACTCCAGTAATACCGAATGAGAAAAAGAAAATGCTCTGCACTGTCACTTCTCTATTGATCAAGGCCAATTTAATTTTTTTTGTAAAAAAATCAGGGGTTTTTATTATTTTATCAACAGCCAATACAGCCAGCAGCGGAATTGTAAATTCTGCTATAACTAAAAGCATGGAAACGGCTCTGAATTTATTGTATCCGGGGAAATGGTCGAGAAAGAATTCCGATAAAGGCATAAAATTTCTGCCCCAGGATAAAAGAATTGAAAAAACAGTTGCGGCCAACAAAACCCATTTCATACGTCCTTCAACAATAAAAAGACCTAAAACAAATAAAAACACAATTATAGCTCCCGAGTAAGGCGACATAGTAAAGGGCTGATCACCCCAATATTGAGACATGTTTCCAACATTTTCGCGAAATTCAGGTTCTACATTTTTCATTGCGGATTTATTTTCACCTACGCCTATAGAAGAAGAACGGCCTTTAAACCCTGGAATCATCAATGTCATTGTTTCAGAAGTTCCCATACTCCATTGTACAGCATAATCTTTATCCAAGCCTGAAGTTTTATTTCCTTTGTCGGAAGTTAATTCAGATGCTCCGCGGATAGTAACTGAAGCGTAATCTGCAGTGTTCCATAAATTAGCGATATTACAGCCAACCGCCAGAATGCCGGCTATCATAAAGACTCCAATACTTTTAATAATTTCTTTATATTCTTTTTGTTTAATGCGTGCAATCCATTCAAAAGCAATGTAAATACCTAAAAATAAAAATAAATAATATGTGATCTGAACGTGATTACAATATAATTCCAGCCCTAAAAACAGTGATGTAAGAGCCCCGCCCAGCAAATATTTGCCCCTGTTTACAATGATAACGCCGGCAAATACCAACGGCATATAGGCAATAGCAAAAGCCTTGGTAACGTGACCGGCATCAATTATAATAAAAAAGTAAGCTGAAAAAGCAAAAGCAACTGCACCTGCAATGCTGAGCCAAGGATCAATTTTGAGAACAAGCAGCAGTATGAAAAAACCTAATAAATAAGCGAAAACAATATTGGCAGGGTAAGGAAGCCACAATGTGAAAGCTGTGCGGACGTATTGTAATAAATTACTAGGATAACGAATAGATATTTGATATGCAGGCATTCCGCCAAACATGGAATTGGTCCATAAGGGTTCCTCATGATATTGATCTCTGAAATCAATAGCTTCTTTTGCCATTCCCTGATTTGAAACCATATCGCTTTGAACAATAACTTTCCCTTTTAACACAGGAGAAAAATACCCAAGAGTTAAAACAACAAAAATTACAACAGCGGCAATAACCGGAATAAGAGTTTTAAAGTTTATGTTTTTCATTTTTTTATTATTACAGCCATTTTAACCCTATTTAATTTTAAAAGAAAGTTAAAAAGCATAAATTATGGATTAATAATTATCTTAAAAAACAAATATAAATCAAAATACATAACAAAATTAAAAAGATTAAAGCTTGATGAAAAAAAGTCAATCTTAGATTCGAATCGATATTTGCAAATTGTGACTCAATGAATCTCTGTGAACCTCAGTGTTGCCAAATTTTATTACACAGAGAACCACAGATAAGACACAGAGTTAATCTGAGAAATTGTGCAGAGTTGTTTTTGCCTTGCTCTTAAATGGGGCTGATTATTTTCGGTGCGGTTTGCAGTTATTATCTTTAGCCGAATATAGAAACAGAAGTCTTACTTTAACTCCTCATAATCCACGTATTCACCTTCATCATCACTGATCTTCTTTTTTTTGGGAGGAACATAATCAACTGAAGTTTCACCTTCGCTGCGTTTATTTTGGGGGGGCGGATTTTTGACGCCGGCATCTTGTTTGATCCTATAATTACTAATACTGTTAAGTATCCGCCAAACAACCCAAACTACTAATATGGTATAAAAGACATCTCTCATTTGAGGCAGTAAAGGTAATGAGTTTTATACAAATAGAATTATATTTGCATTTATAAAATTTCTGAAGTTTCGGACTTTGACTTTATTTTATATAAAGTCTATTATATCAATTTTATTTTATGAAAAAAAATCCGTTTTTATTAATCTGCATTACAGCATATTTATTTATATCAGCATTATCCTCATGCTCTCCTATAAAATTTATTAAACCATTGGAGAAAAATCAAAATGCTGCAGGGGTTTCTTTGGGCGGGGCACTTATTAAATATGGGACCGCCACTATTCCAATACCATTTTTAACTGCTGATTACGGCTATGGAATCGACAGCACATTAACAGGATTTGGGTCATTCAACATTACCTCCGCATTATTCGGAAATTTTCAATTGGAGCTTGGAGCGGCAAAACAATTACTAAAACAAAATAATTATTTTCCTGCTGTAAGTATTACGCCTTCTGTAAACATTATATATCGAAATACAGATGCATACAAATTTTATCCCCAGCTGGCGTTTAATGCCTTTTGGGAATACGGCAAACATAAAAACTTTGTGTACATCAGTGCGGACAATTGGTTTGAGCTTGCCCAGAAACGGGCTCACGAATTAAAACAGCCTAATCATTGGATATTTATGCCGACTATAGGACATAGTTTTACAGGTAAAAAATGGAATTTTAATATCGAAGCAAAAATTATTGCACCTAATTTATCAAATCAAAATTTAGTGGTGGAATATCAAACACCGTTAAAAAAACGTGGGGCTTTGGGCATTTTTTTAGGATATACGCGTAAATTTTAATTTCAGGTGAACTAATACACTAGTACTATGGAAGTCGTAAGGAACGCAGATGACGCAGATTTCTTATGATTAAAAATGATTTTTGTCTGCTCATCCTGAATTTATGATAAATTAAGATTCTTGTATCCGTGTTTATTATAAAAATTCAGTGTCCTGTTATATTTGACCGATATTTGCTTCAGTATAAAAACGAAAAAAAACGAATTACAATGAAAAGAATAAATCTCTCAATTCTGCAAACCATTTCAGTAAAAAGCATGCTTGGCGGCTTTTGTATTATTTTATTATTAGGGCTATCCGGCTGTCTGCGTTTGGATGATAATTTATTTAACCCAAACGTCACAAAAATTACCGAATACAAATTAGATAATTACACAGGAGATCTTGATTTTCGTTTGGATGCGTCATATCAAATTCCAGACAGCTTAATTCATGTTTTCCAACTGCCGTCTCAAGCTCCTGATGAAACCAGCGCTACTCTGATTTATGGTCTATACATAGGTAATATTGATAGTATTGCTTCTGATACAGTAATTATGTATTGTCATGGAAACAGAGATCACATGGATTTTTACTGGCAGCGTGCTAAATTACTTGCCAACACTAAATCTAAAAACCGTTTTGGAGTGATGATGATCGACTACCGCGGATATGGCTTATCAGAAGGCAAGCCTACCGAAAACGGACTATATGCCGATGCTGATGCAGCTTTGAAATGGCTTAAAAATAAAGGCTTAACCAATGACAGATTAGTTATGTACGGCTTTAGTTTAGGCACTGCTCCCGCAGTTAAATTAAGTGCGGAAGACTTTAGTATGAAACCTTCAAAATTAATGCTGGAAGCCCCTTTTGCTTCTGCTGAGGTGATGATTCAGGATGCCTCGGGGCTGGCAATGCCTGCAGCTTTTTTTACTGACCTTAAAATTAATAATGCTGAAGAAATAAAAAAAGTACAGCAGCCATTCTTTTGGATTCATGGCGAGGCAGATGATTTTTTAAATATTAATACTCACGGCGCTGTTGTTTATAATAACTATAATGGAACTTACAAAGAGGCTCACCGTATACCAAATGCCGGACACGGCAATATACCTAACACATTTGGATTTCAGAATTATTTAAATGCAGTCGGGAATTTTATTACTATGCATTAATATTATTATATGAACCTATAGGAACAGGTATGGTATAATATCCCAATAATGGAACGAAGATAATGCATAAAAATATAGTGAACACAGATAAAATCATATTTATTCACTGCAATCAGCGTCATCAGCGGTCTGTATATATTTCATACTCGCCTCCTTACATAATTGAGTTAAATAAACATTTACCGAAATTATTTATACCTTACAGATGTTATTCTTAAAAAATAATTATGAATTGTATTATTGTTGACGATAATGAAATGTCGAGAAGCACCATGAAACATCTGGTTTCTCAAGTTCCTTATTTGAACCTTTCAGGAATATGCTGCTGTGCCGCTCAGGCATTAGATATTATTAATCATGACAAAGTAGATTTAATGCTGCTTGATATTGAGATGCCTGA
>CAISYK010001278.1 GCA_903889605.1 uncultured Bacteroidota bacterium | reverse complement strand
CGAGGCTGTCTCAAAAGTTGAGACAGCCTCGTTTTTTTGGAGTTTAGCTAGTTAACACCATTACAGACAATAGTATTAAAATGTTAAAAAAATAAGTGTAATCCCCATTCGGCAAAGGATTCACTTACAACTATCATAGTTTCTTTTGCCTTGCATACAAGAGCGCTGGTTATTTCTAAAACATAATTTCTAGTATTTTGGGGGATGCAGCAGGATTTTGGCAGTTTGTACAAATTAAACAAACTGAACGAGTCCAAGAGTATATTGCCACAGATAAACCGGAAAGAGAGGTGTTTCCACTCCTGCAAATAGAAACATCTGCACCTGCGTTAGCAATTGGTAAAGGATTTGTGGTTACAGTAACCGAGTCTTTTGCACTGCATCCGAAAGCTCCGGTTATCTCTAAAACATAATTTGTAGTATTATTAGGTGCCGCAACATGATTTTGGCAGCTTGTACAGCTTAATCCAGCATATGGGGTCCAGGAATATGTCGGCCGGGCAGAAAGGGTAAGAGTGGTGTTTTAACCGCTGCATATTGAAATATCGGGGCCGGAATTAGTCATTGGCAAAGGATATGTCATTACTGTTGCCTTGGCAGTATCTGTATAGCCAAAAACATTTCCCATCTCTATTATAATACGTGGTCGTATATAAGAGGTTTACAGTCATTGCCGGAGTATTATTTGTGCGGTTCCACCAAAAGTAGGTTGTACCTCCTGAAGCAAGTAAAGAAATGTTTCCGCCGGCACAAATTACTTCATTTCCAGTTATTGATGCACCCTCTTTCAGCTGATCATTTTCACTAATATCAAAAGTCATTGCGGGCTGATACAAACGGAATTATTTTTGTACAAACGGAATTTTTATGAAACAAATAATGTTTTTGCTGATAATTTTATTTTCAGCGTGTGTAAAAGATGATTTTTATGTTAAAGAGCAGCGGTATTCGTTTAGTAATAATCGGCTTACGGCTATCCCTGTCCCTGACCATATAATATTTGTTTGGTTTGAAAATAAAGATTTTAATCAGATTATTGGCTCCCCTTCTGCACCATTTATCAATTCACTTATTTCCAAAGGGACAGTATTTACAAATTTTCATGCACTTGGCCATCCCTCATACCCTGAATATATTGCATTCTTTGGCGGAACAAAAAACGGTAAAACAAATGATGATTGTATTACCGGCACTCCTTATAGTAATCCAAATCTTTATACCCAGTTAAAGGCCAAAGGGAAAAGCTTTTCATGGTACAGCGAAGGCCTTCCGGCTATAGGGAGTATGGTTTGCTCGTCAGGAGCCTATCTTGAGAGACATAACCCAACCCAATGTTTCTCAAATGTTCCTGCATCATCAAATAAAAGATGGATTGATTTCCCAACAGATTATTCTTTGCTTGAAAATGTTGTTTGCATTTCTCCAAACATTTACAATGATATGCACAGCTCCAGCATTTTGCAAGGCGACAATTGGCTGAAAAATAAATGCACCAGCCTGATTAATTGGTGTAAAACGCACAATTCCATATTTGTGGTCTATTTCGATGAAAATAATGGTGCTGCAGGCAACACAATCCCCGTAATTGCTGTTGGTCAGCCAGTTAAAATAGGAAGTAAAAGCGTTATTTATTACGACCACTACAATTGGACTAGAACTATTCTCGCATTTTACGGAGCTGCTCCAATTGCGAACGCCGTATCAAGGCAAACAATTATGGATTGCTGGAAATAAAACCAAAAATTTACCGGATCATAAGTGTCGTTTCAATAGGGCCGCGTCATCAGGTTTTTATCTTTTATAGTATTTCGAATCAAAAGAAAACAAATCACCCAGCTGCTTTATTATTTCACCGTGAGAAGTTAGATATGAATATCTTTATATTAAAAAAATGCACAGAGCAAGACTGAGAAGACTTATATAACTATAGTAAAAAAAACAGAATAGATTCAAATTCAAAAATGTGTGAAATGTTATATTATTTGGTAGTTTTATAGCTTTCACTTATACGATAGTTCTCCTAAAAATACAGTCTTTAGCTTCAGTAAGCAATACATAGTCCTCTGCCTAAACAGAAAAACTTCATTTAGGTTTAATTCATTTTTCGAAAAGCCTTTATTGAGATTTTTTATCTGCAATATCCCATTTAATACAATTATCTTATTACTTTAGCACTCCGTTCCTGATAATAGAGAAATTTAATATTTTTTTACACAAATTAATTGAAACGAAATGCGCTCCATATATTTATTTTTTATTCTAATAACATCCTTTGCTTCGGCACAAGTAACAGATAATTTTACTGATGGTGATTTTACTGCCAACCCGGCTTGGAGCGGTGACGCTTCCGATTTCATAGTAAATGCATCAAAACAGCTGCAATTGAATAATACTGTTGCCGGTGCCAGCTACCTTTCGACTCCGAGTCCCACCTCTTCATTAAATAATATTGAATGGAGATTTTACATTAAACAAACTTTTGCTCCATCATCCAGCAATTACGGAAGAGTTTATCTGGCTTCTGATCAGGCTAATTTAGAAGGGGCACTTAATGGGTACTATCTGCAGTTTGGAGAGGCTTTGGGGCTGGACGCGGTGGAGCTTTTCCGCCAAACAGGATTGTCCAGCACTTCAGTTGCCAGAGGTACGGACTCTCAAATTGCAGCATCCTTTGCTATCGGTGTAAAAGTAACACGCAACGCTGCAGGCATCTGGAGTTTGTATGTTGATGCTGCAGGAGGTACAGCTTATTCTTTTGAAATTTCAGGTACTGATAATACTTATACCACAACAAACTTTTTTGGCGTATCTTGTGTTTATACTGTTGGGAACATACATAATTTCTATTTTGATGATTTCTATAATGGGGCTCTGGTTATTGATGTAACTCCGCCTTCCATTGTTTCATCAACAGTTACCTCAAATACTCAGGTGGATATTTTGTTCAATGAAAATGTTGAACTTGTCACTTCCCAAACATTAACAAATTATAGTGCAAACAACGGTTTAGGAAATCCTTCCGCCGCCGTAAGAGATGCTGTTAATTTTAGTTTGGTTCATCTAACTTTTACAACGGCTTTCGCTAACGGGCTTTCTAATACATTAACGATATCTAATGTACAGGATTTTAATGCAAATCCTATTATATCGGCTAATACTAATTTCACTTATTTCCAACCTGTAACTGCTTCATTCAAGGATATTATTATTAATGAAATATTTGCAGATCCATCACCGCAGGTAACTTTGCCTTTAGTGGAGTTTGTCGAAATTTACAACAGGAGTTCCAGCAGCTTTAATTTAAATGGCTGGAAATTTACCGATGGAACATCTATAGGTACATTGAGCAATTACATTATTGCACCTAACCAATATTTAATTTTGTGCGCTAATACTGATACTGCATTATTTACTCCTTACGGCAATAGAATGGGGCTTAGTACTTGGCCTTCATTGAACAATTCAGGTGATAATTTAAAATTATTGGATAACACAATTTCAACTATTGATTCGGTGAACTTTTCTGACAGCTGGTATCAGGATGTACTTAAAAAAGCCGGAGGTTGGACATTGGAATTAATTAATCCAAATGCAGGTATATTTTGTTCCTCGTCCACTAACTGGATTGCTTCGAATAACATAGGCGGAGGAACCCCCGGAACACAAAACAGCGTATATTCAACAGCCCCGGATATCACAGCCCCGACAATAACTTCAGTGACAATTATTGATTTAACACATATCACAGTTTGTTTCAGCGAAACGATAGATGCATCTCAAATTTCAGTTTTAACAAATTATAATATAAGCAGCGGAATAGGAACACCATTAGCTGTTAGCGCTAACACTGCATTATCATGTGTTGATTTAACATTAAGTTCTCCTTTGGTTTCAACAACAAATTATACTCTTACATTGACCAATATAAGCGACTGCTCCGGCAATGCGCTGACACCGGCATCAACTAATTTTTCCGCATCTAACGCACATGCGTTTGATATAGTGATAAATGAAATAATGGCTGACCCAAGCCCTGTTGTCGGGCTGCCGGACTTTGAATATGTGGAGCTGTATAACAAAACAGCATCACCTGTCAATTTAAATAATTGGACCTTAATGGTCGGTACAACTGTCAAAACTTTTCCAAATGTTACTATACTTGCGGACAGCTTTTTAGTTTTAACATCAATTTCGGCTTTACCTTATTTCGCTGCTTCTGTTCAGACTGCCGGATTTTCCAGTTTGGCATTAACCAATTCAGGACAGACAATAACATTGTTAAATCCGCAGGGGGCAGTTATTTCAAACGTTTCGTATTCTGATCAATGGTACCAAGATGTAAATAAAAAAAATGGAGGATGGAGTTTAGAGCAAATAGATCCAAATAATCCATGCGCGGGAATGAATAACTGGATGTCGTCTGTCAACCCTGCGGGCGGAACTCCCGGAGCTTCCAATTCTATTAAAGCGAGCAATCCCGACATTACACCGCCGCAAGTATTTAGGGTTGCCGTTATTGCAGCAGATACTATCCAGCTTTATTTTAATGAGCCTATTGATAGTACAACAATGTTGAATTCAGCAATCTATTCTATAGACAATAGTATTGGTTCCCCAATACAACTAAAACCTATCGCTCCTGATTTTAGAAGTGTTCGATTGGCACTAGCATCAGCCTTGCAAAATGGTATAATTTATACTGTCACCGTAAATAACGCTTTGACAGATTGTGCAGGAAATGCAATTGGATTAAACAATACAGCCCGCTTTGCTTTACCTCAGCCCGCTGTGCTGAATGATATTATTATTAACGAAATTTTATATGACCCAAAAACAAATGGTGTTGATTTTGTTGAAATTTATAATAATTCAAATAAAGTTATTGATCTTAAAACCATGACTCTGTCGCAATACGATACAATTGGCCTTATACCTATAAGTTTAGAAAATATATCTGAAGAAAGTTATTTGATTTTTCCTCAGGAATATCTAGTACTTAGTAAAAACGGAGCAATCGTAAAAAGCCAATACAGCACAACTAATCCAAATGGCTTTTTGGATATGAGCAACCTGCCGTCAATGAATATCGACGGCGGAACAGTTTGTTTATCAACTAATACAGGCGTGATTGATTTGCTTAAATATCACAGCAGTATGCAGTTTGCTTTGCTGAATATCACCAAAGGCGTTTCGTTGGAACGGATTGATTTTAACAGACCTACTCAGGACTTTACAAATTGGCATTCGGCTGCCCAGGATGTTGGCTTTGCAACGCCTGCTTACAAAAATTCACAATACAACGACGCAGGTGAAACAGATGATGCAATAGAAATAACTCCCGAAATATTTTCACCTGATGAAGATGGATATAATGATATTGTAAATATTAATTATCATTTTGCTGAACCCGGATATGCTGCAAACATTACTATTTATGACGGCAAAGGACGTTTAGTAAGAAACTTGGTCCGCAGCGAATTGTTAGGTGTGAAAGGCACTTACAGTTGGGATGGCATCAATGGAGAACGCGAAAAATCACGTATGGGAATATATGTAGTATTTGTTGAAGTA
The DNA here is from genome assembly GCA_903889605.1 of uncultured Bacteroidota bacterium. Taxonomy (GTDB): domain Bacteria; phylum Bacteroidota; class Bacteroidia; order 2-12-FULL-35-15; family 2-12-FULL-35-15; genus 2-12-FULL-35-15. The sequence goes on along the minus strand of CAISYK010001278.1, from coordinate 5,988 downwards.
TTTGATTTATCAGGTAAAGTAAAGCAGTATAAGAAATCATGCGTGCTTGGCGGTAAATTATAAAGCTCCCTGCCTAATAATCTCTAAGGCTCTGCGTAATTTGGATAGGTAATTTGTGGAATTCAGCTTGAAAAACATTGATATTTATTCTTTTAGATTATCGCCGCAAAAAGTACAGATTTAATTTTCCTTTCCCCTTTATTTGTTTATTTCAGAAGCTGATATTATGTTTATTTGCTTTTTAAGTAATTGACAACAAATAGGTTCTGAAAATCTAATAAAAACTTCTCAGTATGTAAATTTATTTAATAATCGAAAGTAGAATATGAAGTATGCTGTTTTGGTCAAATAATTATTAAAAGCAGCGGCCAGCATTAATTTAACTAATTTATAACTTCCTTAGGATTACAAAATTTATCAAAGGGCTAAGTGCAATTTGATTGTTTACTACCCTATAGTCTATCATTCAATCAAATAAATTAATACATTTGATTGTTCTTTTAAAATATGTTACGGAAATTTGAAAACATACATACAGGCCTTGCCTTGTAAGCGCCGAAGAATATGGGAATATATTTCTAGAACCTGTCGATACCAAGGCATGGCTGTTGTTTTTTTTACCACAGTATTATTATTTTCTTCCTGCTCAAAGAACCGCAATGAATCTATAAATGGAACCGTAAAACATGAAGGAAAATTTACCTCTGATTCGGAAGCTTTCAGCCCAGGGGTATCAGTAATAATAAGTAATCCAATTATTGTAAACTCCGACACCTGCCCATTGCCCCGCAATATTATAATTCCATCTTCAAGTAAAACAATAACTCTCAATGATGGAAAATTATTAAAACTTGATCCGCCTGTAACAAAACCTGCAGGCTTTCTTGCCGTTATGCAGAATTACAGCACCGATAACGGCCTTGCTTTGGACGCCATTAGCTGTGCCGTTATGGATAAAACAGGAAATATTTGGTTCGGCACTGTTGGAGGCGGAGTGTCGCGCTATGATGGAAAATCCTTCACCAATTTTACCGCATTGCAAGGGCTTGCCAGTAATATTGTCCAGTGCATTACGGAAGATAAAGCAGGAAGTCTCTGGATCGGTACCAATGGCGGAGGTGTCAGCAGATACGATGGCAGATCATTTACGAATTTTACCGCATCTCAAGGGCTGGCTAATAATTATGTTTTGAGCATCGCGGAAGATAACATAGGAAATATTTGGATCGGCACAAGAGGAGGGGGCGTAAGCTGCTATGATGGAAAAAGGGTTGAAACAATTGAAGAAGCTATGAAAAAAGGAGAACTTGTTTCTCTGGCAGCACAGCAAGGTCTGAAAAAGATAAATGGCATACTTGTCAAATCCTTTGTTAATTATACTAAAGCGCAGGGCCTGGCAAATAATTCTGTTTGGAGCATCATGCAGGATAAAACAGGAAATATCTGGTTCGGCACAGAAGGAGGAGTATCACGGTGTGATCCTTCAGCTAAAATCAAGAAAGGAGCAGGATACTTTACCAATTTTACAAAAGCAAGCGGGCTTGCAAATAACTGTGTTATGAGTATCCTGGAGGATAAAACTGGTAATATCTGGTTCGGCACCTTTGAAGGAGGGGTATCTCGCTATGATGGAAACCGTGTTGATGCAGTTGAAAGAGGAGATAAAATTGCTCATGGAACGCAAAAAGACCTAAAAAAAATAAATGGAAAACTTGTTAAATCATTTACCACTTATAACTCTGAGCAAGGGCTGGCAAATAATCAGGTAAACAGTATCACAGAAGATAAAAAAGGAAATATTTGGTTCGGCACCAATGGGGGAGGAGTGTCGCGATACGATCCTTCGGCCGAAGTCATTATAGGTGCAAAATCCTTTATCAATTTTACCACAGCGCAAGGGTTGGATAATAATATAGTTAACAGCATCACAGAAGATAAAACTGGAAATCTCTGGTTTGGAACCTATGGAGGCGGTGTATCACGCTATGATGGTAAATCCTTTATCAATTTTACGGCAGCGCAAGGGCTTGCGAATAATATTGTAAGGGGGATCTTGGAAGATAAGATTGGGAATCTTTGGTTCGCAACTGAAAAAGGTGTGAGCCGGTACGATGGGAACAGGGTTGAGGCAGTTGAAGCAGGAGATAAAAACGCTCAACTTACACAACAAGACCTTAAAAAAATAAACGAAAAACTTATTAAAACCTTTACGGATTTTACCACAGCTCAAGGGTTGAGTGATTTGAGCGTAATAAGCATCGCGGAAGATAAAATCGGGAATATTTGGTTCGGCACCCACAAAGGCGTATGCCGTTATGATGGTAGCAGGTTTCAGGGAATTGAAAGCAGCGAGGAAATTGTTAAAGGAAAACAGCGGGGTCTAAAAAAAGCAAATGCGAAACCTGATAAAACCATTACCGCTTTTACCACAGCGCAAGGTCTGGCGAATAATAATGTACGCTGCATCAAGGAAGATAAAACTGGAAATATCTGGTTCGGAACTCGGGGCGGAGGCGTGAGTTGCTACAACGGAAGTAGGGTTGAGGCAATTGAAAGAGGTGATAAAAATGCTCAAGGAACACAACAAGACTTTAAAAAAACAAATGGAAAACTTGTTAAATCCTTTACCAATTATACCACAGCGCAAGGTTTGGCGCATAATTCAGTATCATGTATAATGGAAGATAAAACCGGAAACATTTGGTTCGGCACTGAAGGCGGAGGTTTGAGCCGCTATGATGGGAACCGGATTGAGGCCATTGAAGGATCGGGGCTGCGAGGAGAAAGTATTCCGCAAATAACCCAGCAGGATCTTAAAAAAACAAATGGAAAACTTGTTAAATCCTTTATGAATTTTTCAGCGGATCAAGGGTTAGCAAACAATTCGGTTTGCAGCATCACAGAAGATATAAAAGAAAATATTTGGATTGGAACTGAAGGAGGCTTAAGCCGCTTTGATGGAAAATCATTTACTAATTTTACTGCGGAGCATGGACTGCCTGACAATTATGTAACACAAGTACTTATAACAAAAGAAAAAAACATAGCAATAGGTACAAACTTTGGAGTGGCGGTGCTTACAGGTTTTTCTCCCATCAGTTCCGGAGGTAAACTGCATAATCAATCTCTCTCCAGAATCGAGATTGCATCAGATCTGAAAAGTGCCGATCGTAAGGATATACTGCCTGCCGAAAATTCTCTGTCAAACGAAGAATTGAAAAACTATATTCCTATTTTTGAAATTTACAATTCCACTACTGGTTATCCGGTTAAAGATGTGAATACAGGGCAGAATTCGATGTTCTCAGACAGCAAAGGAATAATATGGATATCAACAGGGTCAGATAAAACAGGATTGGTGCGCTTTGATTATGCTTCATTAAACAGGAACAATAAGCCGCCTGCTGTTTTTATTCAAAATGTAAAAATAAATAAGGAAAATATTTGCTGGTATGACTTAGGGGGTTCAAAGTTTAAAGTTCAAAGTTCAAAGTTGGAACAAACAGATAGTACATCTAAGCCTCCAAATGTTACCGAAGAAGTGACAACTTTTGGCAAAGTGCTAAGCGATGCAGAGCGCATGGAAATGCGCCGTAAATTTGCCGGTATAAAATTCGACAGCATTAAAAAGTTTTACCCGGTACCCGAAAATCTTGTATTGCCATACCGGCACAACAATGTAATAATTGATTTTGCAGCCATTGAACCAGCCAAACCTTATTTAGTGCGGTATCAATACCTATTAGAGGGCTACGATGAAGCATGGAGCCCGATAACAAATAAAACAACAGCCGCGTTCGGTAATATTTATGAAGGTGAATATACGTTTAAATTAAAAGCGCAAAGTCCTTTTGGCTTGTGGAGTGAGCCTATAGAATATAAATTTACAGTGCTTCCGCCTTGGTGGAGAACTTGGTGGATGTATATTATATATGGAATTGCAGCTGCTGCATCAGTTATACTGATTGTATGGCGGAACGGAAGGCGGTTAAGAGAAAAGGCAGAAGAACTTACTGAAGAGGTTAGGAAAGCAACTGTTACAATTGTAGAGAAAAATAAAATCGTAGAAGAACAGAAAAAAGCAGTAGAAGAAAAAAGCGAAATGCTTGTAAATGCACTCAAAGCAATTACTGACAGCATAAACTATGCGAAACGTATACAACGTGCAATGCTTCCTCACCGCAAGGATATTTGGGCTGCCTTTCCGCAGTCATTTGTGCTCTTCAAACCGAAAGATATAGTAAGCGGGGATTTTTATTTCTTTCATGGCTCCGCCCAGGCACTTAAACTTGGGGAGAGGGGTGTTTCCGGTAATGATAGTTCTGCCGCTTTAGTAAGGGCTGGAACTGATTTTTTTATTGCTGCTGCAGATTGTACTGGTCATGGAGTGCCGGGCGCTTTTATGAGTATGGTTGGTTCCGGGAAATTAACTGATGCTGTTTTAGAAAGCTCAGACACCTCCGAAATTTTATCAATATTAAATAAAGGAATCAAAACAGCTCTTAAGCAAACAGACAGTAATGAATCAACACGAGATGGGATGGATATTGCCCTTTGCTCAATTGATACCGAAAGCCTTATCCTGAAATTTGCCGGTGCAAACAGGCCTATATGGATTATCAGAAAAGGACAAACAGCAGTAGAAGAAATTAAAGGGACAAAAACGGCAATCGGCGGCTTCACGGACGATAACCAGCATTTTGGCACGCAGGAAATAAAATTACAGCATGGAGATGCTTTTTATATATTTACCGACGGCTATGCGGATCAGTTGGGCGGCAAAAATGGGAAAAAGATAATGTCTAAAAAGTTTAAAGAAATTCTACTTGACATTCAAAGTAAGACGATGAAGGAACAGGGGCAATATTTAGACAATTTTGTCGAAAACTGGAAATCAGAAGCAGAGCAGGTAGACGACATATTAGTAATCGGCATCAGAGTTTAATTGGACCGTAAATTTGCCTGCACAATTAAAATGGTGCAAATTCAAACAAAGAGCTAAAGCTTTTGTATTAACCAGCATTCTGCGCGGATAAAAATGAATTACACAAATCGCCAATCTGCATCCTATTCTGCAATATTTGAGCAGGCCGCATTGTAATAACTTATTTTGTAATTTCGTAAAAATTTCTAAAGAAGCATATATGAAGTTAAAAGAAATAACCGATTGTTTAGAATCTTACGCCCCTCTTGCTCTGCAGGAGAGTTATGATAACGCAGGACTTATATGCGGGAATTATGATATGGATGTAAAGTCAGCTCTTATTTGTTTAGACAGTACCGAAGCCGTTATTGATGAAGCAATTGCACTTGGATGCAATATGATAATTGCCCATCATCCAATAGTGTTTTCTGGCTTGAAAAAGTTCAATGGAAAAAACTACATAGAACGCGTTGTCATAAAAGCTATTCAAAATAATATTGCAATTTATGCCGCCCATACAAATTTAGACAATGTACATAATGGAGTTAATGCAAAAATTGCTCAAAAACTGGGTTTAATTAATTGCAGTGTTCTTGTTCCGCAAAAAAACGTATTGAAAAAATTAGTTGCTTATTGCCCGGAAGATAGTGCCGAAGCTGTTAGAACAGCTTTGTTTGCTGCAGGGGCAGGACATATTTCTAATTATGATGAGTGCAGTTTTAATACTGCAGGTATTGGCACTTTTCGTGCAGGAGAGGGAAGCCGCCCATTTGTTGGGGAACAGGGAAGGCAGCACCAGGAAAAAGAAGTCAGGATTGAAACAATTTATCCTCAGCATATTGAAGCTCAGCTGGTCAGAGCATTAATTATTGCACATCCTTATGAGGAAGCCGCTTATGACCTTATCCCGGTTACAAATGCCCACAGCAGAGTAGGAGCCGGGCTTATAGGAGAATTGCCGGACGAAATTGATGAAATGGGTTTTTTATTGCTTTTAAAAAAAGTTATGAAGGCTGATGGTGTGCGGTATACTTCACTACTCGGCAAAAAGGTGAAAAAGGTGG
>CAISYK010001277.1 GCA_903889605.1 uncultured Bacteroidota bacterium | reverse complement strand
TAATGCCTTGTTTTTCTAAAGTTTTTAATAAACTTTTTAAATGAATATCAAATATTTTTACAACATTTTCTTCCATTATCGGCGAGAAGGGAACAATTTCAGTAAGCCTGGCTAAAAACTCAGGTCTGAAATATTTCTGCATTATTTCCATCAAATCATTAGACTTAGGAATTTCTTTTGCCATAAATTTTTCTGTGACAAAATCACTTCCGATATTTGAAGTGAACAGAACTACAGCATTTGAAAAATCGCCGACTTTTCCTAAACGGTCGTGTAATTTACCTTCATCCATAATTTGAAGAAATAAATCAAATACAGATGCATGTGCTTTTTCAATCTCATCAAATAAAACAATAGAATAAGGCTGCTGACGGATTTTATTCACCAACATTCCACCCTCTTCGTATCCAACATATCCCGGAGGCGCTCCATATAAAAGAGCTGCTGAGTGTTCTTCTTTAAATTCACTCATATCAAACCTTATCATGGAAGTTTCATCAGTGAAAAGGAATTCGGCTAATGATTTGGCAAGTTCTGTTTTTCCAGTTCCTGTTGGCCCTAATAAGAAAAATGATCCTATAGGCTGGCCTGCTTTATTAAGTCCTGAGCGTGATTCTAAAATAGCTTCAGAAATGGCTTTTAATGCCTGATCCTGACCTACTACTCTTTTCCTCAGCCATTCCTCCATGTTAAGAAGTCTTTCTTTTTCAGAGGCCTGAACTTTTCCTAACGGAATTCCCATTTTATGAGAAACAACGGATAATACATCTATTTTATCTACTGATTCTTTTTTATCTTTTGCTTTTTCAATAAGCTGTTCAAGAATATTTTTCAAATATATGCCCAACTCTAAAGTGAGTTCCATTTTATCTGGTTCAGAATCCTGATTGATCTGAGCCATCAATATTGGGCTTATCTTGTCTTTTAATTGATTATAAAACCATTTTAAATCAGCAAGAAGTTCTATGTCATTTAATTCTGGTTTTTCTTTCAGCAATTCTCCAATCTCTTCTTGAAGTCGTTCGAGTTCGCCCAAAGAAGTTTGTGCCATCATTTTAACAGCAGCCATCGTTCTATCCATTAGATCGATTGCTGAATCAGGCAGTCTTCTGTCTTTATCATATCTTTTTGCAAGCTTAATTGTATCGAGCACCGCATCTTTATTAAAAGCAAGTTTATGATGCTTTTCATAGTATGGGATAATCATTTCAAGCATTCGGGCAGCAACAATTTCAGAAGGCTCTTCAACTTTAATTACTTCAAATCTTCGGCTGAATGCTTCATCTTTTTCGATGTGTTTTCTGTATTCATCATTTGTAGTAGCGCCAATTACAATTAGCTCTCCCCTTGCCAATTCAGGTTTTAACAATTGAGCTGTGCCTGAGGCTCCCCCATTTTTATCTAACAAGGCATGAATCTCATCAATAAATAAAATAGCTTTAGGAAATTGTTTAATTTCTTTGATAATGCTTTTTAAGCGATCTTCAACTTCGCCTTTGTAAGAGGCTCCTGCAACCAAGGATCCAAAATCCAATTCAAATAATTGTGCACCTTTCAAATTGTCAGGAACTTTATCTTCAACAATATTTATTGCAAATCCATCAATGAGAGCGGTTTTACCAACCCCCGGCTCTCCAATTATAATTACATTTGGTTTTGTTCTCCGGCCCAAAACTTCGGCAACCATTCTTGTTTCTTTGTCTCTTCCAATAATTGGATCCAACTTTTTTTCTCTTGCTAAACCTGTTTTATCAACACAATATTTTTGAAGTGCATTACCGCTTGGCTTTTGTTCACTTCCGCTTCCTTTAAAGGCTGCTGGCTGAGCACCAACTGCAGCCTGAAAGTCATTACTTTCAGAAAATTTAGAAATAATTTCTGCTTGAGTAATAGGAAAAGTTTTTAACTCATCATAGGAAAAAGCCACTCCGGATGTGGATAAGGCGGCTAAAAGGCATATGGGGTCAAGTTCTTGTTTACCTAATTTGAGACGGACATTCTCTGCTTCTTCAAATATTGTTGCAATTGAATTATCGCCCCTGATCACGGAATCAAGCTTACCGGATTTCGGCAAGGACTCTATTCGAACATCAGCCCATTCTTCAATATATAAAACATCTTTTTCTAATGAAATAAGATAGTTCAAAAGCCCAATATCTTTATGAAGTAAGGCTCTCAATAAATGTGCGCCTGAAAAATTGTTGTTTTGATATTCCTTAGCAACGGACTGAGCTATTGAAACAACTTTCTTTAACTCATCTGAGTAGTTTAGTATATTAGTCATATTATCAAAATTAGTATGCTGACAAATATATAAAAAAAACAGTATTACTTATTTTTTATTTTTGCAGTCTTTTGGGGGATAGAAATAAAAATTTGCGTTACAAATTTTTATTTGGAAGAAGTCAATGGATAGGGCTAATAATAAAGCATTTTTTTGTAATAAGCTTGTAGCTTACTAATTACGGATTATTTTATCTAAGTCAAAAAGCCCAACATTATTGAAATATTTATTGTTTTCTGTTTCAGCTTCACCATTGAAATTCATTATAAATTTTCAATCTTTAAAATATAAGATGTCCTTTATAAAATTAAATTGTTCGCGATTGAATATAATTGTTATCTCCTCGCCATTTATAGTATTAACAATAAGGTGAAATGTTTCTATATCACCTCTATTTTGCCGGTCAATTACCTTTAATGTAACCTTGCTGTATTTTTTTTTGTCGGCAGGAATATTGAATAACGTATACCCGCTTTTAAATTCAGCAGCCTTGTCGACAATTAAACATTCCCTTTCTTTTTCAACCGTATATGGATTTAAAGTATCCAAGTAATCTCCTGTTTCGGGGGATATAACAATAAATGTTGAATCCCAGTTTCTGCCGTAAATAATTTTTGAATTTTCCAAATGGATTTCACCAACTTGATCTTCAATTTTTTTATTCCAGATAAGGTTATCTAGATTAAACTTATAGTTTTTATGATTCAATAATGTCACGGTACAGCAGATATTAAATGATGAAATTAAAGTTAATAAAAATATTTTATTTTTCATTTTTATGTTTGCTTATGCCAATAAACAGGTACTTTTTATCTGTTATATTTAGAAGCATTACCTACGATTGATTTTCGCTTTTGCATAATTTCCTGAAAAACATTATTTTTTTTAC
>CAISYK010001276.1 GCA_903889605.1 uncultured Bacteroidota bacterium | reverse complement strand
TTAATGATAAAACTGAAGAGCTTACAAAAGCTTTGGGGTTTGATTTATGTTTTCCTTCAGCCAAGCTGAGATCTTTTCTGGACAACAAAGTAAATACTAACCGTGTAGCTGAAAAAGCTGGCGTTGCATGTGTTCCGTATGTTCTTTCTGCGGTTGAAAATTATTCTCATTTACGAAAAGTTTCTGAAAAACTGGGTGAAAATCTCGTGGTTCAAACTCCTTACGGAGATTCTGGGCATACCACATTTTTTATTTCAAACGAACAGGATTTTGATATTCACAAAGATGAAATAATAAAGGAGAAAGAGGTGAAAATAATGAAGCGCATCAATTGTTACGGAACTGCAATTGAAGGCTGTGTCACGAAACACGGAACGCTTGTTGCACCACTTATGTCTGAACTCGTAGGCTTTAAAGAATTAACTCCATACAAAGGAGGCTGGTGCGGAAATGAAATTTACCCAAATGCATTTACTCCTGATATTCGGGAAAAAGCAATGAAAAACACTCAGCTGTTCGGGGATCAGCTGCGTAAGGAAGGATATAAAGGATATTTTGAACTTGATTTTTTAATTGACAGAGATAACGGCGAAATTTATCTTGGTGAATTAAACCCCAGAATTTCTGGTGCAAGTTCAATTACCAATCACGCGCAGTTTGCGATGACTGATGTACCTCTTTTTTTATTTCACATGCTTGAATGGTTGGATGTTCCTTACGAAATAGATGTAAATGAATTAACAAGCCGTTGGGCAAAGCCCGAAAATATTGACAGCTGGAGTCAGCTTATTATTAAACACACAAAAAAAAATCTGGCTTTTGTAACTGAAGCACCAAAATCAGGTATTTGGGAAATGAAAAAAAACGGAAAGATAAAATTTAAGAAAATGGATACTTACAGGCAGTCTGTTATTGATGATAACGAGGCCTTTTATCTGCAGATAACACAAAAAGATGACTACCTATATGAGGGAGCCGATTTGGGAATTCTTGTAATGAGAGGCCGTTTGATGTCTGATGATTTTAAACTTTCCGAACGGGGCAAAAGATGGATAAGAGCTCTGCGTGCTCAATACAAATCTGATATTATTGATCCGGGATTATTAACTGAAGAGGATTTGTTGGAAGCTGGAGATTTTAAAATGATGTGAGTTTATTCTTATCTATTTATGCCTACCCAATATATTTATTAGTAAACAAATGTAAATCAGTTTATAATGCGGAAAAAATCAATTGCAATTAATTTTATTATAGCAGCTGCGTTCTTTTATATAGTATCAAATAGTATATTTCTAAATGCCCAAACCGCAGTTAATAATACTAAATACACCATCAGCGGTTATGTAAAAGACGGAAGAACAGGAGAGGAACTTATTGGGGCAACAGTTATTATTAAAGAGATTAAAGCAACAGGTGTCAGTACAAATGCTTACGGTTTTTATTCAATTACGATACCCGAAGGTAATTATTCAGTTTCTTCTCAATTCCTTGGATACGAAGCAAAGGTATCTCAGGTTGCATTGACTCAAAATGTAAAACTCGATTTCATCCTTTCTGAAAAACAGCACAACCTCGACGAAATTGTTGTTACAGAAGAAAAAAAGAATGAGAACGTTACCAAAAATCAAATGGGCGTTGAAAAATTGGATATTCAGCAGATAAGAAATATCCCCGTTTTATTCGGTGAAAAGGATGTGTTAAAAACAATTCAGCTGTTACCGGGTGTAAAATCAGCAGGTGAGGGCAACAGCGGCTTTTATGTGCGCGGGGGAAGTGCTGATCAGAATTTAATTTTGCTTGATGAGGCCACTGTTTATAACGCTTCGCATTTAATGGGCTTTTTTTCGGTTTTTAATTCGGATGCCATTAAAGATGTAACCCTATATAAAGGAAGTCAGCCCGCTGATTTCGGCGGACGGCTGGCTTCCGTTTTGGATATAAAAATGAAGGACGGCAACAATAAAAAATTCGAAGTGAACGGAGGCGTTGGAATAATTTCATCACGTCTGAATATCGAAGGCCCGATTGTAAAAGACAGAGGCTCTTTTATAATTTCAGGAAGACGTACTTACGCAGATTTATTTCTTAAACTTTCGAAAGACAGCATGACCAGGCAAGCCCGGTTGTTTTTCTATGACATGAATGCAAAGGCCAATTACAGAATTAATGATAAAAATAGAATATTTTTATCCGGTTATTTTGGAAAAGATGTACTTGGTTTCGGAAATACATTTGGGATCAATTGGGGGAATGCCACCGGCACATTCAGGCTTAATCACTTGTTTAGTGAAAAATTGTTTTCAAATACATCATTAATATTTACAAATTATGATTATAAAATCAATATTAGTTTCGGCGGTACGCAAATAGATATTATTTCTAGAATACGGGATTACAGCCTAAAGCAGGACTTTCAATACTTCGGCGGTGCACGCAGCAAAATTAAATTTGGCTTTAATTCCACCTATCATAAAATTATTCCAGGCGCTATTACTATAAGCAGTAATTCTCCTATAGGCCAATTAAATCTCCCAAATAAATATGCTTTAGAAAATGCGCTTTATGCCACACATGAAATACAGGTGTCGGAAAAATTTAATTTTGAATACGGGCTTCGATTGAATTCATTTAGTTTGATCGGCCCCGGCGACTTTAATACATATAATGCAAATGGTGAAACAATTGATTCAGCTTATTATTCTTCAAGTCAGTTTGTGAAAACATACTATACCCTGCAGCCCCGCATAGGTACAAGTTTTATTCTTAACGAAAAAAGCTCCATAAAGGCGGCTTACGACAGAAACTCGCAAAACCTGCATTTGCTGTCCAATTCAACTTCCGGTAATCCTACAGACTTGTGGATAGCCAGCAGCAACAATGTAAAACCAGAAATATGCGATCAGGTTTCCTTAGGTTATTTTAGAAATTTCAAGGACAATACGTATGAATTTTCATCGGAGATTTATTATAAGGATATGCAGAATCAAATAGATTATAAGAATTTTGCCCAGCTGAATTTTAATGAGAGAGTAGAATCACAATTGCTTTTTGGAAAAGGGCGAGCTTACGGTCTTGAATTATTTCTAAAGAAAAAACAAGGCAGGTTAAATG
>CAISYK010001275.1 GCA_903889605.1 uncultured Bacteroidota bacterium | reverse complement strand
CGTTTTACGAAATCGGCCACGTCACTTAGCTTGCCGTTGGTGGCAAGTTTACAAAAAAAACAGAGCGGAGTCAGCTCCATAATCACAGACAACAACGAAATGAAAACTTTATCTCAGACTATAATAATTGTTTTATGTTTTATTAGTGTTAAAGTCAATGCTCAAAACTGGAATCCACTTGGTAGTGGCGCGAACACACTTGTTAGAGCTTTATGTGATTTCAATGGGAAATTATTTGTTGGAGGAGACTTTATTTCCGCCGGTGGAACCCCTTGCAATAGAGTTGCAACTTGGGATAACAATACGTGGGCAAAAGCAGATTCCGGAATATCATGGACAGCAACTAATTGCTTTGCTATCTATAATAACGAATTATATGCAGGAGGGAGTCTTGGATTTGCAAAATGGGATGGACTTAAATGGGTTTCAATTGGAACAGGAAGTCCGTCAGGCCATGTTTATATAATGACTGTTTATAATAATGAACTTTATACGAGTGGTGCATCTGGTAATATTAATAAATGGGATGGCTCAAACTGGACGAGTATTGGTCTTGCTAATTCTGATATTTACGCTATGTGTGTTTATAATGGAGAGCTCATTGTTGGGGGAATATTTACTGATATAAATAGTACACCGTTTAACGGTATAGCAAAATGGAATGGAAGCACCTGGTCTTCAATTGGTATTGGAATATTGGGTGGATACATACACGCAATGGGCACATATAATGGTGAATTGTATGCTGGTGGAGACTTTACAATAAGTCAGGGTAATAGTGGAAATTATATTGCAAAATGGAATGGCATTAATTGGTCTTCTGTTGGTTCTGGATTAGGTGGTTATGTTAGGGAAATAGATTCAATTGGAAATAAATTATATGTAGGAGGAGGTTTCGGTATTGCCGGTGGCATAATCGCAAGTAATATTGCAACTTGGGACGGTAACACATGGGGCACTTTAGGCACTGGTATGAATAATATATCTCCACACATATTTGCAATAACAGAATTCAAGGGTGACATTTATGCAGGTGGCGCATTTACAATTGCTGGAGGAAATCTAGCATTCCACATTGCAAGATGGGGATTGTTAACTGGCGTTTCATATCCATTTTCACTTAATACAAATGTAAATATTTTTCCGAATCCATTTAATCAATATACTATATTTGAATTTGAAAACCCTAAAAATGAAAACCATACCTTGACAATTTACGACCCACAAGGACGGCTAGTACGTAAAATATCGGACATCACAACGAATAAAATAGAAATAGACAGACAAAACTTGTCGAGCGGGCTTTTCTTTTTTCAACTCAAGAAAGACAGACAAATTATCAAAACGGGGAAACTTGCAATAGAATAATAAAACATGGGGCATAACAGACACAAGGCTGGTTTAAAGAATCGTAATTTATTTTTTGTAGTGCCTCGATAAATCTTTTTACTTATAACTTTTCGACCTTTGTTTTTGACTTAAAAATAAATATTTTAAAAAACACGGCTGGTGTGTTTTAAGCTTTGGACTTTTATCTATGTAACGAACTGTGCACAACGAACTGTGTGTAAAGAACTGTGTACAACGAACTGCTTACAACTAACTGTGTACAACTAACTGTGTGTAACGAACTGTGTGCAACGAACTGTGTACAACGAACCGTGTGTAACGCACTTTGTACAACGAGCCGTGTGTAACGAACTGTGTTTATAGGACTTTTAGACTTTTGTATTTAATTATAAAGACTTGAATTTTTATTTAATTCTTAATTCGACTTAAAGAAAAACCTGCCACCAACATCACCTAAATGATAAAGCCGTTTATAGTAAGCTTCATCATTTGAGTTCGCAATGAAAATAGGTCGTGGCAAAAACATTTCACAGCGGAAGAAAATT
>CAISYK010001274.1 GCA_903889605.1 uncultured Bacteroidota bacterium | reverse complement strand
TCTATTTCATTCTCGTGAATAGTAACATATTCATTACTTCCTTTGTGTTCGTCTTTAAATACTTCAAAAAAATCTTTCTTTAAAAAAGAAATAAAATCATCAATAATCTTATTCAATTCATGGAACTCTTTTTGTGTTTCTTTGTTGGTAAATTGGGAAGTTCTTGCTTTTGAAAACAATGAATATGAATTAATGAATGCATCTCGGTAATAATGAGGTTTAAATGTTAGATGTTTTAAAATACCATCAAAAAATGCTGGCATTTCTTTTTCTTTTAGAATTTCAAGAAAATTTTCTAATCTTTCCGTGTCGTTTTTAGGTAAGGTATTCACTTGGTTATTATATCGCATTGGACTACTTTTTAAAATTGAGTTAACATTAAGGTATAACTAAATATGAAGTAGCCTAAACCTTTAGAAATAAAGGCATGGTGAATTAAAGTCAGGACATGCATAAAGAACCCGTCATGGGGTCGCATGTCCTGCCGTGTCTGGAAACGGACACGAGAGTCTTCGGACTCTACCCGTGATGGGCTTTTTGCGTCTTATTGCGGGAATTTATAAATAAGATCGCAAAATAAAAATATGAAGTTAAATAATTTATCTATTGAGGAACGTGCAAAGAAAAATAAAGAATGGATGAAAAAACATCCTATCATAACTGGTTTTATTATTTTAATAATTATTGGATTTGTTATAGATATTTTTACTTGGTCTTATGATAGTCAATCAAACACAACTCCACAGACACAAGAACAAACCTCACAAGAGTCAAGAAAAATTATGTCTATCGCTTTTGCTAAATCAATTATTGAAGATACGCTGAAATCTCCATCAACAGCAAAATATTCTAGCGTAGAGGCTTATGAACTTTCAAATGAAAAAGATGTCTGGGCTGTAAATGGTTATGTAGATAGCCAAAATGGTTTCGGGGCTATGCTACGAAGCCAATGGGAAATCCAACTTGATTATAGAGATGGGAAAGGAGGAGCAGTAAAAAGCTTCATCTTTGATGGTAAAAAAATTCAATAATCCTTAATGAAAGTAATTGTTTAATTGGTCTAACTGGAAATAGCTTATCTAGTGAACAGATGGCAATATATGGTCTCCATTCACTAAATATTGACTTTTTAAGATGAATAGACTATACTATATTGGTATTATTAATTCAATATATTAAAAACATATGGCTATAACCAAACCAATTAAAGATAAAATCACAGAATTAAAGGCTGAATTTGACATTCTTCGCAAAGGGAAGGATTCGCTTTTAGCTATGATCGACGAGGCTGAGATACCAGAAAGTGTTTATAACTCCAATGCTATTGAAAATTCTACCCTTACTCTAAAAGAGACCGAAAAAATACTTTTAGATATGGAGGTATCTCGAGATGTTTCTATTCGAGAAGTATTTGAGGCAAAAAATCTAGCTAGAGTTGTTGCTTATATAAGAAATAAATCTCAAGAAACAGAAGATTACAAATCATATAATGATGCGCAAAAGGAAATTAACATTAATACTAACGTCGAAGATGAGAAAGTTAATAAATTAATATAAAATTATTAATTTGAAAAATAG
>CAISYK010001273.1 GCA_903889605.1 uncultured Bacteroidota bacterium | reverse complement strand
TGATCCGTGTAACCATCTGAAAAAAGATAAATGCTCATATCTTTTTTCATTGGAATAACATGGTTGGCAAATACCTTTTTTAAAGGATCATGTATTTTTACAATCATTCCTCCACCGCCGATTCCATGAATATCGCCTTTGATAACTTCTATATGGCTGCCTGATAAAATATATAATGGATTTTGCGCGCCGGCATACTGTATTTCGTTGTTTTTATAATCTATGCAGCATAAAGCTATATCCATTCCGTCATCAGATAATGCACCGTCATTTTTCTGGTGCAGGGCTTCATAAACGCCAAGGTTCAGGAGCCGAAGAATTTCGGAAGGTTTGGTAATGTGTTTTTCATTTACAATCTGGTTAAGGAGTGTATTTCCTATCATACTCATGAAAGCACCGGGTACACCGTGTCCGGTACAGTCGACTGCGGCGATAATAATTTTATCATCTATTTTACTGCACCAGTAAAAATCACCGCTTACAATATCTTTAGGCTGGAAATAAATAAAACAGTTGGGTAAATAATTTTGTATTTCACTTTCCTCCATTAAAATACTCTGCTGTATTCGCCTAGCATAAGTTATACTGTCAACTATTTTTCCTTTCTGCTTTTCTACAATATCCATTTGCTGAGACACTTCATTTTTTTGCAGTTCAATTATATTTTTTTGTTTGCGTGTTATCCGTAGAGAACGAAAAACAAAACCTGCAAATAAAACAACTAAAAGCAAACCGCCTAATACAGACCAAATAACAATTTTCTGTTTGTTGCTTTCTGCCAATGCAACCGCCTGCTGTTTGTCATTTTCCGCTTTTGAAGCGGCCTCTTTTTTATCAAATTCATAATTCATTTCTTTGCGGATGAGCTGCTTTTTATTTTCCTGGCTGAAAATTGTATCTTTAAGAGCTATTGATTTTTTGTAATAAATTAGGGCTTCTTTATAGCGTCCTGTGGTATCGTAAAGCAGCGAAAGATTTTCTTCATCATGTCTTAAATCATCCAAAGAGCCTTGGCTTTCATCTATATCTCCGGCACTTTTCAGATATTGTTCCGCTTTCTTAAATTTACCGGTAGCTTTATAAAGCATGCCAAGGTTGCTTAGATTGAAAGCTATTCCATGTTTATTTCCAAGTTTTTTAGCCATATTCAGTGCTTCGAAATAACATTTAAACGCTTTGCTATAATCTCCTTGATTCATATAAACTGTCCCGATGTTGCCAAGATGTCTCGCCGTTCCATTTAAATTTCCCAATTCCTTTGCCATCTTCAATGCCTTAAAATAGTAATTGAGAGCTTGTGGGTAATTAGCTTGTTTATCATAAATAATTCCAATGTTGCCTGAAATTGCTGCAATATAATTTTCATTTCCAAGTTCTTCTGCCGCCTTCAAAGCCTTGAAATAATAGTCAAGAGCTTTTACATAATCGGTCACTTTTAGATAGACTCCTCCGATGTTGGCCATATTTCTTGTAATTCCGCTTTTGTCTCCAAGATCTTCTGCCATTTTTAATGCTTTGAAATAATAATCAAATGCTTTGGGATAATCTCCTTGATCACTAAATACAAGACCTATGTTTCCAATTTGGGCGGCGATTCCTTTATTATTTTTCAGGTCTTCATTAATCTTTAATGCTTTCAAATAGTAATCTATGGCACGGAAATAGTCAGCCTTAAAATAATAATATGTGCCTAGATTGCCCAGGGTATTGGCACGAAAAAAACTCAGCCTTTTCTCTTCTATTGCCTCATTTGCGGAAGTAAATTCTGGGGAGGCAGTTGGGGTAATAATTTCAAGAGCTAAATTACCAAGCAGAATTGCAGTATCTGGATTTTGATACATTAACAGTCCGGCAAGGGCATTGAGGTCTTTTACCTTATTTGTATCCGCTTTATCGCTTTTGACTAGGGTTAGCAGGGAGTCAATCTTTTTGTTTTGTGCAAAACAAAAAGAATTAAGAATTATAAGGATGAGCAGTTTATTCATTGGATTAAAGTTCAGTTATATTTTCACACCCATCACCAAAATATCATCAATCTGTGCGGAGTTTCCTTTCCACTCTTGGTGTTCAGCAGCAATTAGCTCTTTTTGCTGCTGCATGCTGAGATGCTGGCAGCTCAATAACAATTCTTTGAATTTTTGGGTGCCGAATTTTTCTCCGTCACCGCCTCCTAACTGCTCCAAATAACCATCTGAAAAAAGATAAATACTCATATTCTTCTTAATAGTAATAACATGATTGGTATATTCTTTTTTAATAGGGGAGATAATTTTGGTAATCCTGGCATCACCGCCAATTTCATGAATATCAGCCATGATAACCTCGATACTGTTATCTGAAACTACATATAATGGATTTTGAGCGCCGGCAAACTGCAGTATATTATTTTTATAATCGATACTGCATAATGCTATAACCATTCCATCAACCGAAAATTCTTCTCCTTTTTTATGATGCATCGCTTCGTAAACTCCAAGATTCAGCAGCCTAAGTATTTCGGATGGAACAGTTCTGCGGTTTTTATTCACTATTTCATTCAATAAAGTATTGCCGATTATACTCATGAATGCGCCCGGCACTCCATGACCTGTGCAGTCAATTGCCGCAAGTATAATAATATCATCAACTTTAGTAAACCAATAAAAATCACCGCTGACAATATCTTTAGGCTTGTAATAAATAAAGCTATCCGGCAAACAGTTTTGTATTTCACTTTCCTCCAGCATAATTCTTTGCTGGATATCCTGTGCATAAGTTATACTGTCTATGATTTCTTCTTTTTGCTTTTCTACAATTTCTTTTTGCTGCGTCACTTCATTTTTCTGCACTTCAATTATATTTTTCTGTTTGCGGGTAATGCGTAGTGAACGAAAAACAAATACGGCAAATAAAAAAACGAGAAACAATAGGCCAGACACAAGCAGCAATACAATATTCTGTTTTTTCTTTTCTGATTCCGCCGCCTCTATTTCTTTATCATGCAAGGCTTTTGTGACAGCCTCTTTTTTATCAAAGTCGTAATTCATTTCTTTGCGGACAAGCTGCTTTTTGTTTTCCTGACTGAAAAGTGTATCCTTTAAAGCAATTGCTTTCTTATAGTGAATTAGGGCTTCTTTATAACGTCCGGTAGTATCATAAAGCATAGACAGCATATCTTCTGTCTGCCTTAAATAATCTAAGGATCCAATGCTATTATCAAGGTCTACGGCTTTGTTAAGGTATTGTTCTGCATCTTTAAATTTTCCAGTGGTGGTATAAAGCGAGCCGATGTTGACCATATTTACTGCCAATCCATCCTGAAATCCGATTTCTTCATCCATTTTTATTGCCCTGAAAATATAGTCAATGGCTTTGGGGAAATCCTTTTGTTTTTCATAAACAGCTCCTATGTTGCCGAGAACGGCTGCAATACCATTTTTATTTCCAAACTCTTCCAATATTTTCAACGTCTTGAAGTAACAATCCAATGCCTTTGGATAATCTCCTTGATACATATAGACAGTTCCGATGTTGCCCATAGAGGTGGCCATATCATTTTTTAATCCAAGCTTTTCAAACATTTTTTGTGCCTTTAAATAATAGTCAAGGGCTTTAGGAAAATTACTTTGCCTGCAGCTGATGCTTCCGATGTTGCATAGCTTCCCTGCAATACCGTATTTATTATCCTGTTCTTCATCTATTTTCAATGATCTTAAGTAGTAGTCCAGCGATTTGGGATAATCGCCTTGACCGAGATAAACATTTCCGATATTCCCCAGATGTTTTGATATTCCTTTTTTATTTTTCAGTGTTTCATCAATCTTTAAAGCTTTCAGGTAATAATCAAGGGCGTTGAAATAGTCTGACTTAAAATAATAATAAGAACCAAGATTGCTGAAAGTGTTCGCCCTGAGTGCCCTTATGCCAACACTTTCAATTCCTTCCTTTGCGGAGGTAAATTCCTGTGAAGTAATCGGGGTGACTATTTCAAGTGCCTGCTTGCCGAGAATAATTGCAGTGTCTGGATTTTGGTACATTAACAGCCGGCCGAGGGCGTTGAGATGGTTTACCTTGTTGGTATCAGTTTTATCGATTTTAAGAAGAGTCAGTAGTGAATCAATTTTTTTGTTTTGTGCAGCACAAAATGAATGCAGAATTAAAAATGCAGAATTAAAAATTAAAAAAATGAGCCGTTTTTTCATAACCCTAAAATACAATTATATTCTCACACCAAAAACACAAACGTCATCTATCTGCTCCAATGAGCCTTTCCAATCAATGAAGCCTTTTTTCAAAATCTCTTTTTGATCATTCATTGGTAAATGATTATTGGTTGTAATAAGATCTTCAAGCTGCTTGTATTTGAATTTTTTTCCATTTGGCCCGCCAAACTGGTCGGCATAACCATCGGAGTAAATGTAAATGCTGTCGCCTTTTTGTAATTGCATTTCATTGTTGGTGAAGGGACGCATTTCGGGATGGTAACCTATTGGCTGTTTGTCGGCTTTCACTTCTTTAAATTGTCCGTTTCTAATAAGATTAAGCGCGTTATTTGCACCGGCCCATTGCAGCCTCAGCCCTACCCCCTCTCCATTTGGAGAGGGCAATTCCAGCCTGCACAACGAAATATCCATTCCGTCTTTGCTGCCGCCGGCTTCACCTGTTTGCCTTAGTTCTTTCACTACTTTATCGCGCAGGCGGTTCAGGATTTCTGCAGGACTTGGTGACCCTTCAGCGGAAACAATATCGTTAAGAAAGGATATGCCGAGCATGCTCATGACAGCCCCAGGTACTCCGTGGCCTGTGCAGTCAACAGCGGCAAAGTACCAATACCCTTGTTTCTCGAATCCCCAATGGAAATCTCCGCTCACAATATCTTTAGGCATAAATAATATGAAATGTTCCGGCAGGTGCATACTGACATGAACTTTTTCTCCCATAAGCGCATCTTGTATTCGCTTAGCGTATCTTATACTATCAGTAATGTCTTTGTTTGCTTCTTCAATTATTTTTTTCTGATGTTCTGTTTCTGTATTCTTTATTTCTATTATTTGCTTTTGTTTGCGGGTTATGCGAAGAGATCGAAAAATAAAGCCTGCGAAGAAAATCACTAATAGCAATCCCCCTGTGACAGCCCCTGTGACAATTTTTTGTTTGTGGTTTTTTTCTTCTGCTACCGCCTGCTGTTTTTCATTTTCAGCTTTCGTAATGGCTTCTTTTTTATCAAACTCATAATTCATTTCTTTGCGGACAAGCTGTTTTTTGTTTTCCTGACTGAAAATGGTATCCTTTAACGCTATTGATTTTTTGTAATGAATAAGCGCCAATTTGTATTGTCCGGTGCTGTCATAGAGTTGAGCGAGGGCTTCTTCAGACGAACTCAGATAATCATTGGCTCCAACACCCTCATTCATAATTACTGATCTTTTCAGGTAATCTTCGGCCTTTTTAAATTTTCCTATTGAAAGATAAAGTGTGCCGATGTTGCAATTATCAATAGCTTGCAGTTGTTTATCGCCAAGATCCACGGCCATTTGCAGCGTTCTGAAATAATAGTCGAGGGCTTTAGAGAAATCACGGCTGCTGTTATAAACAATTCCAATGTTGCTGAGAGTATTTGCCTGTAATTGTTTCTCACCCAGCTCTTCTGCCATATGCAAAGCTTTAAAATTATAGTTTAGCGCTTTCGGATAATTAAGTTGGTTCCAATAGACAATTCCAATGTTGGCAAGATGCACTGCCATCCCCTTTTTATCACCAAGTTTTTCGGCCATTTCCAACGCCCTAAAAAAATATTCCAGAGCTTTTGAATAGTCGCTTTCAGATTGGTAAACAAGTCCTATGTTGCCCAATTGGCAAGCAATTTTACTTTTATTGTTTATTTCCTCGTTAAGCTTTAATGCCTTTAAGTAATAGCTAAGAGCTCGGGGATAGTTTGCTTGGCCTAAATAAAAATTTCCTATACTATTGCTCGCAGCCGAAATTCCTTTTTTGAAATCCAATTTTTCAGCAAGTTCCAATGCTGACATTCCAAAATTTAATCCTTCTTCATAAGCTCCGATTGATCCGTATTCCTGAGTTAACACACATAAATGATTTACTTTGCTCGTATCTGGTTTATCTGTTTTGATAAGAGTAAGCAGAGAATCAACATTTCTGTTTTGGGCAAAACAAAAAGAATTAAAAATTAAGAATGCAGAATTAAGGACTATAAGGAAATGCAGTTTTTTCATTACTCTAAAATACAATTATATTCTCACACCAAACACACAAACATCGTCTATCTGCTCCAGCGAACCTTTCCATTCAACAAATCGTTTTTTCAAAAGTTCTTTTTGATCATTCATTGATAAATGCTTATTAGCAATTAACAATTCTTCCAGCTGTTTATATTTGAATTTTTTTCCATTTGCACCTCCAAACTGGTCGGCATAACCATCGGAGTAAATGTAAATGCTGTCGCCTTTTTGCAGTTGTATTTCATGGTTGGTGAATGGCCGCATTTCGGGATGATAACCTATAGGCTGTTTGTCGGCTTTCAGTTCTTTAAATTGCCCATTTGTAATAATATTAAGCGCGTTGTTTGCTCCGGCCCACATTAGTTCATTGCTTTCCAGGTTTAACCTGCATAACGAAATATCCATTCCGTCTTTACTACCGCCTGATTCACCTGTTTGCCTTAGTTCTTTTACAACTTTATCGCGCAGGCGGTTAAGCATTTCTGCCGGACTTAATAATTGCTCAGCCGAAACTATATCATTAAGGAAGGATATGCCAAGCATACTCATAACAGCTCCCGGCACGCCATGACCAGTGCAGTCGACAGCGGCAAAGTACCAATGTCCTTGTTTCTCGAATCCCCAATGGAAATCTCCGCTTACAATATCTTTAGGAATGAATAATATGAAATGTTCCGGCAGGTGCATACTGACATGAACTTTTTCACCCATAAGCGCATCTTGTATACGTTTAGCGTATCTTATACTATCAGTAATGTCTTTGTTTGCTTCTTCAATTATTTTTTTCTGATGTTCCGTTTCAATATTCTTGATTTCTATTGTTTGCTTTTGTTTGCGGGTTATGCGTAAGGATCTAAAAACAAAGCCTGCAAAGAAAATCACTAATAACAATCCTCCGGTCACAGACCCTGTGATAATTTTTTGTTTCCGGTTTTTT
>CAISYK010001272.1 GCA_903889605.1 uncultured Bacteroidota bacterium | reverse complement strand
TCATAATAATTTTCATAAGTAAAAATTATTTACTATACATTTAAACTTTTGATTCAGTAATTAGGTACGTAAGATTAAATTGTAATTTCCATTTCGGATATTCTGCATATGGTCATAGATTGGCCAATTCAAGAACTCTATTGCCCTCAATAGTATCTGTTTTTTGATTAGAAGTTAAACCATAATTCATTTTAATATTCATTACTGTAATTACAAATTCAATAACTTATACTGTTATTAGATTATAAGTTTTTAAAATTGGCGTATTTCTATCAAGTTGACAAAGCCGCGTTTAGTGCTTTAATAGCTTCGTTAAAATCTTTTTCTGTCCAATCTAAATTCACGAATTGTTCAATTGCGGACTCTCCATTAAAATAAATTCTCAAATAAGGAATTCTAGATCGACTGACAGCCATTTTTTTCTTAAACTTAAAATCGTTACAGGTGCCGTTCAACTGCCTTTCTATTCCTTTTTCTTTATATATAATACTAAGTGTATTCTTGTTAATTTCCAATTGTGAAATAAAATACTTATTTCTGGATAGTGATTTTAAATATAAACTAATAAATAAAAGCAGACTTACAAGTACTGCAGATTGTATGTTTGCGAGAAAAAAAATAAGTATGAATAAAACCGCGCTGAATAATATATTGAATTGCATCGCTTTTTTTAATTCTGCTTTATAATCGTAATTCAAGTTGTGAGATTGAAAGTGATAATCCATATTAGAATATATTTTAGTCATCATTAGTTTCAGTTGATGCCTGATCCCTTTTTTCATTTCTTGCTTGTCTTTATTCTCTACAGCTTCTGCATATTAATGGGGTTTTTTGTATTTGAAAAAATTATTTCAGTTCAGATATGTCTGTAATTTTAATTAACATTTTATCATTTTCTTTATACTTTAACCATGCTTTTATATTGCCATTATACTCTCCATTCATGTAACAAAACTCAGTGTATGATTTAATGTAAAGCCAATCACCCTTAACTTTTTTCCCTAAAAAACAATTTCGAATTTTGCAATCAATGTTCTCAGATAGTTGATTAGGCATTTTCTTTATAATTATACTGTCATTTTTTATTACCGCAATGGCTGCTAAATTGTTTTTGAAAAAAGAATTCCAGTCATAAAATTTCAAATCCTTATTGGAAATTATCCATAGAGACTTACCTGAGTTCTCATCAATAATAATTTCATACCAATTATCTATTTTGTTTAGACAACGGAAGTGTATTAATACCATTTGTCCTTTATTTAAAATACTCAATGGGGCAAAAACAAAGTGGCTTGTAACTATACTGTCGAATGACTTACCTAACTGTATTCCTCCGTGATTTGAAAAAAACAAATCTATTTTTGTTTTTGAAGATAAGGTGTCTCTGTTTGCATAAAAATTCAGCGTTTGAGTTCCCGAACTATTATCAGGATATATTGCAAGTCTCACAACACCAATGTCTCCAAACACTTTGATAGAACAAAGGATAAGCAAAACAAATATGATTCTGTTTTTCATCTTATATTTGTAGGTTTTAATGGAACTGGAAGTGCAACAACACCAATCGCTGTTTTACTATAACCCCAGCCGGATAAAGTATGTTGATAAGTTGTCATATAACATAAGCTTCTAATTTAATAAATAATACTCCTTAATACAAAGGCATTCCGGCCTCACTAACTTTGCTTCCTTTCATATTATTGTCACTTGAAGAGTTATTTTTTTTCAATTGCATTTCCATTGTCATCATATAGTGTGATGATTTCAGAACCATCAACCCCGTATTCTACAACCTTATTTACAATTCCATATTTAAAAAATATTTCCTCTTCCAAACTTCCATTTGACCTAAAAACTTTATTTGGACCAACAGAAAATAAATTT
>CAISYK010001271.1 GCA_903889605.1 uncultured Bacteroidota bacterium | reverse complement strand
TTATCATCTTCTTACACATACATCCGGAATCCATGATTATAATTCGCAAGCTAATTTTGAAATGACCAAACCTGTTACTCCTCAGGCATTACTTGATATTATTAAAAAACTTCCGTATGATTTTAACCCCGGAGAACGCTACATATACAACAATTCCGGTTATTTTATTTTAGGTTATATCGTTGTACAACTTTCAGGTAAAACCTTAAGTGAATATCTAAACGAAACTTTTTTCAAACCTTTTGGTATGAATAATACCGGAATTTATGAAACCAATATTGCATTGAATAACGAAGCGCAAGGATACAGCATGAATGGTGAAGCAGTAAAGAAAGCTGACTTTCAGGAAATGTCGTGGGCGTTAGGAGTTGGAAGTATTTATTCCACTACAAAGGATTTGTATAAATGGAATGAAGCAATTTTTAATGGAAAAGTATTATCAAATGCCACGCTAAAAAAAGCTTTCACACAGACAGTTATAAATAGTAGCGGCAAGGTTGACTATGGGTTTGGTTGGTTCTTAAGTACTAACAGGGGACTTGAATTTATACAACATTCCGGCGTTTCCAACGGTTTCTTTTCTTATCTCGAACGCCAACCGGAAAATAAACTAACCGTTTGTATTTTGCTTAATTCACTTCCAACACCCGAAGGTATTAATCCAATCTTAAATGGTCAGGCAATATCTGAATTTATTCTTCAAGATAAAATGGAAAAACAAAATATAGCTGTGGGCAAGATTGTTAGCGAAGATATTTTGAAAAAATATGTGGGCAGGTATAATTACGGGCAAGGGATGGCCATGCTGGTAACAATGAAAGACAAACAATTATTTGGACAAATGACTGGTATGGAAGCAAGTCCATTGACACCCATTTCTGAAAATGAATTTTATTTCAAGGCTAGGAATGCAAAAATTAAATTCGTATCAGACACATCGTCAATTTTTGATCGTTTATTTCAATATCAAGACGGTTTATTCTTTGAAGCAACCAGACTAAAAAATGAAATACCGGTAAAAATAAATCCGGACTTTTTTGATAAATTAACAGGAAAATATGATTTTGGAAATAATTATTTAATTGAGATCGTAAAAGAGAATAACAAATTATTTATATTAACCCCATATACGCCTAAATATGAGTTACTGCCCACTAATGAATTAGATTATTTTGCAATGGAAGTAGCAAGTAAGATTTCATTCATTTTAAACAAAGAAGGTAAAGCAGAGTCATTAAATTCATCATTTGACGGAATGATTATCCCGGCTAAAAAGCTTGGTAATTAATAAATTAGAACTGTTGAAATGAAAAAAAAATGATTTTTGATCTAATTGATAAAACCGCATAACATATCATTGCAATAATTGCGGGCTTTTGTGGCAGGTTGAAACATTGTCTTGTTATATCGGCCGAGAGGGAGTGGTCGCTTTGAGCAGTCTTACATTTTATGTTTCGAGCATTTTCTTTTTTCGGGCAAGATACTCTTCCTCTGTAAGTATTCCTCTTTGTTTTAATTCATATAATTTTTCAAGTTCTGCGGACACAACCTTGTTTGATTCCTGATGTGAATCTGTAGACATTGCTTTTGCCAGTTCCCTAGCCTGCGTTAAAATTCGAAAATTTTTATACTCCTCTTGCATTTGCGTAATCGTGTCTTTAAGTTCTTTTGGTCTTTCAACTAAATTATAAGTTGATGCACCAACCTCCGCCGCCGTTTGAATTTGAACACTCCCGTAACCGAACATTCTGCCCCAGATGGATTGGTTATATGAGACATTGTTTATTTTGTCCAAAGGACTTTCTTTTGAATTGCGCGAAAATACGCCAGATTCATCTATCACTCTTAAATTGGTGACAGCCCAAAGGTTATTTTTCCTTTCAACTATTTTATAAGCGAAGAAACAAATTAGGACAAAAGGAATAACATAAACTACAGGGCCAATTAGAATGCCAAGAATTATTGCAATAATTGCAATAATGCCAGGCCATACCATTAACAATAGATTTTTAATATATTTCATATTTATTTTAACAATTCTGGATTCTCAATTATATTACCGATAACTTTTATATCGCCGAGCATACTTAAAACCGCCCCCCTACTATTGAATAGGATGAAACTTGGAGCAGACACTAAGGTTAAATCTGTTTCATAACATACTTCAAAATCACCTATACACGGTTTACTACTAATCTCAGAATCATCAAAATGTACAATATCACCTTCAAATATTTCTTTTTTGGATTTATCTTTGATACCGATATATTGTTGAATGATATAATTTTCTTTATTGCTATATATTAAAGCACCGGGAACAACATCAACATAGAAATAATCTCGCCACGATTTTTCCTCGACACTCCACACTCTATATTTTAGATGCATACTTATTTTAATAATTCGGGATTTTGGAAAATATTACCGATAACTTTTGAATGAGTTGCATATAG
The DNA here is from genome assembly GCA_903889605.1 of uncultured Bacteroidota bacterium. Classification (GTDB taxonomy): domain Bacteria; phylum Bacteroidota; class Bacteroidia; order 2-12-FULL-35-15; family 2-12-FULL-35-15; genus 2-12-FULL-35-15. The sequence goes on along the minus strand of CAISYK010001271.1, from coordinate 216 downwards.
GAGTGGAAAAATCATATGAGTACTATTAGTATTTCCACATATAATATCCAAATTCACCGATGTTAGATTACATTGAATTACTCCTGTATATTGCTTACCAACCATTTCGCTTTGAGATTTCGCTTCCTCCTCGGACATAAATTCCCACGCAAAATCTCCAACAAAATACTTGAATTTGATAATATCACCCTCATAAATTTCCTTTTTTGATTTATC
>CAISYK010001270.1 GCA_903889605.1 uncultured Bacteroidota bacterium | reverse complement strand
AACCTTGAAATAATTAAACGATTACTCCGCAATCTTATTTCTTCCTACGAAAAACTTGGTTATCCCGATAAAAGTGCAGAGCTTAAAATGCTGCTCGACTCTTTGGGATAGCAAATGTAAAAGTTATTAATAATAGATACGAATTAAGTTAGAAATGACTTTAACCGCATTTGTTTTTTTAATACAATTTATCATTCATCAGAAACCTTCAGGGATTTACAAAACACTTATTAGGTTTAGAATTATATTAATTCACGAAACTCTATTTAATTTATTCCAAATCGACGGCAAGTATTTAGGTTAATGGAAATAAAATTGTCCTCTTATATCACAAGAAATCATCTGAAAATATTAGTTTTGAAAAAACATTAGTTATATCATTAATTATATCAATGCTGAACTTAACAGCGGAGAAAAAATAACTAAAAAAGGGAATATATCATTGATTCGTTAGTTTAAGGATAACTAATTTATGGAATTTACGTAAGTCAAGATTCGGTTAAGTTAAATAACGAAACAATACTTTTCTGGAAATTTATTATAAAAATCTCCAATTTATATATATATTCGTACCAAAACAATTTTCCGATTTACCGGCAATGAAGCTATAATTTCTAATATTAAAAAAAATGGAAAAACTATTCATTAACCTTAAATCTGTGCATCTGCAGCTTGGGACATTTGCATGTTTGTTGATCGGCGCATCATCTTTTGCTCAGGATCTTCATTTTTCTCAATATTCTCAAAGTCCATCCCTTGTAAATCCAGCACTCACAGGAGCAACTAATGTATTAAGAGCTTCCGTAATTTATAAAGATCAGTGGAGGGGCGTTACTGTTCCTTATAAAACTTATGGCGCCTCCTTCGAAATGAAATTCAAGGCCAGCAACTGGGATAAGGCCGGTGATAATAAAACAAAAGCATATAAAAAATCTGTCAGCAGATTGGCCGGAGGTCTTTCTTTTTATAGTGATAAAGCCGGCGATGGCAATATGGGAACATCGCAGGTAAATTTATCTCTTGCCAGCTTTGTTCCGATCAACAAGAAAAATTTACTTTCTGTTGGTTTGCAGGCAAGTGTTGTTCAGCGAACAATTGATTTTTCAAAACTTATTTTTCCGGATCAATATAACGGCACCAGCTACGATCCCAATATTAACAGCGGTGAAAACGCTGCGGCCCAAAATTTCACCTTCCCTGATTTTGCCGGAGGTATAAATTGGAGTTATGGTTACGGCGATAAAGCCATTGCCTCAAACGATGCTGTTAAAGCAAACGTTGGCGTTTCTATGTATCATATTAATCAGCCAAAGCAAAAATTTTTAACAGGCAGCGATGAAAAACTCAGCAGGAAATATATTTTCCACGGAGATTTAATGTTCGGCGTACCAAATACAAATATGGCACTTATACCAAATTATCTATTGCAATTTCAAGGATCAGCAAAAGAAATTATTCTGGGTATGATGTGTAAATATTATTTTAAAGAAGATTCTAAATATACAGGATTTATAAAAAGAACGGCCTTAGGACTTGGAGCAGCTTACAGAAACCAAGATGCGTTAATTCTTTCTGCCTTGGTTGAATCAGGCCAATATGCTGTTGGATTTAGTTATGATCTGAACACTTCTAAACTGACAAAAGCAAGTGTTGGACGCGGCGGACCGGAAATCTTTATTCGTTTTGTAACTCCAAATCCATTTTTGTACCAGATGAGTACAAAGAAAAGGTATAATATATAATGTGTTAAATTAAAAATTGAGTCTGCTATCAAAAGGGGGTTGTCTCGAATTGTTTTTTTAATAAAATCGATAATCAATGTATTGAAATAGTGAAAACTGTGACAGATTTAACATTAATAGGTTTTAGCAAATGACTCAAAATTGAAAAATACATCTCAAATTATTTTTTTTGTGTAATGAAAAAAGTTTTATCCTGCATAGTATTAGTAGTAAGCATTATTTTTACTTCCTGCGATTATGTTCAAAACCCATACCCTGCTGTTAATGCAAATGTGAGCGATACCTCATCATGCTCTGCTCCGATATTTCCCATTATTACAAGCCATGTAAAAAAAATATTAATAGAGGATTTCACAGGACATACATGCGGAAATTGCCCTAAAGCAGCAAAAGAACTGTATGAAATTGATTCTATTTATCCAGGCAGAATTATTGGACTTGGTTTACATGTTGGAGGTTATGCTGCACCAGCTTCAGGGTATAATGGGTCCCCTTCAAATGCATTCACTGCAGACTATAGAACTACAACTGGAGAACTTTATGATGCGGCATTCGGCGCAAGTGATTTCGGTTTACCTCAAGGCATGTTTAACAGAAAAGATTACGATGCAGTAAATAAAACTCAGTTGAAATTTTATCCTAGTTGGAAATCTTATGCTGCAAGCATAATTGCAGAGCCTTCTGTCGTTGATCTTCAAATTAGTACTGAATACACAAATTCTACAAGAAAGATATGTGCAGCAGTCCGCGATTCATTTTTAACAACTATGAGCGGTAACTTCAAACTTGTTGTTCTATTAACACAAGACAGTATTATTGATTGGCAGGATTATATTGGAGTAAACAAAGCCGACTATGTGCATCGTCACGTACTGCGTGATGCAATAACCCCATCAGGCACATGGGGAGAGCTTATTGCGGCTGGCAGCATAACTGCCGGAACAAAAAAAATAAAACGTTTTGCCTATACTATTCCTGCAGCTTATAAAGGTATACCATGTGATGTTAACAAATGCCGTCTTACAGCCTTCCTATATAACACTGCTACTTACGAAATAATACAATCTGAAGAAGTTAAAGTTATTCCTTAATTTTACAGAATAAACTAATCTTTACTACTATATTAAATTTTACGTTTAGAAGCAGCGAACTCCGTTTTGAAAATTCGGTTTTTATTCATTTATTCGTCGTCTAAATCCATTATTTATACGCTATTGCACAGGTTATGAAAACTCAGATTCGGAAATTAGTTTTTTATTCGTTATTAGTAATCTTCATTCCATTTAAGACATTTGCTCAGCAGCATTTTAAAGCAGGATTAAAGGCTGGAATAAGCACCAGCCAGGTGGCGGGAGATACTTACGCAGGTTATGATAAAGTTGGTTTCGACGGCGGGGCTTTTGTTTCAGCAAAGTTTAATGAAAAATGGACTGGCCAATTTGAAATATTTTATATTCAGAAAGGAAGTAAACACAATGCAAACGTTGAAAAAGGTGATTATACTTCTTATTATTTGGGATTAAATTATATTGAAGTACCTGTATTATTTCAATATCATCAGAAAAAATACACTTTCGAATTAGGGCCAGGCTACAGCCATTTAATCAAGGAAAAAGAAATAATAAATGAACAAGATATTACAGGTTTTAGACCGTTTTATAAATCAGAAATAAATTTTAATTTTGGGATGAGCTATTCCATAAATGAAAATTTGGGAGTAAATTGCAGGTTTTCAAATTCCATTACTGCTATTAGAAAACATGCTTCTGGAGCAAGCACATGGTATAATCCCGGACAAGTGAATAATGTACTTGCTTTTACTTTAACCTATCAATTGGCTGGTGGAAAAACAGAATAAACATAAAGTAATTATTGCTATAACAGGTGCGAGCGGGGCTATTTATGCAAAAGTTCTGCTGCAAAAGATTCAGCATCTTCATGAGCAAATTGAGGCCGTAGGAATAATAATGTCCGACAACGCAAAAGATGTTTGGAGATTTGAATTAGGAAACACTGATTACGAAAAATCTCCTTTTACAATTTATAACAAAACAGATTTTTTTGCTCCTTTTGCATCCGGTTCAGCAAAATATGACATTATGATTGTATGCCCTTGTTCAATGGGTACAATGGCTAGGATTGCAAGCGGTATATCAAATGATTTAACAACCCGTGCGGCCGACGTAATATTAAAAGAAAGAAGAAAACTAATTTTGGTAACACGCGATACCCCTTTGAGCCTGATTCATATAAACAATATGAAAACAATTACTGAAGCAGGCGGAATAATTTGTCCGGCAAGTCCATCATTTTACAGCCAGCCTAAAGATTTTGACGCACTTGCAGCTACTGTAATTGACAGAGTGCTTGACCTTTGCGGACTTGAGCAGAATACTTTTCGCTGGGGTAAAAACGCCTGATATTT
>CAISYK010001269.1 GCA_903889605.1 uncultured Bacteroidota bacterium | reverse complement strand
TTGATTTTGATTTTGATTTTCGATAAGTACAAAATATTAATCCGCAGAATAAATTCTAATTATTCATCTCCAGATTTTGGAGTGAAACTAAATATTTACCAGAATTACATTAAATTCATTTCTATATTTATCTTTTTAAATATGTTTACAGATAATTTTTTTGAATATCCTGAAGTTATATTTGTGTATGTAATTATCTTTAAATTAGTTGATTTGGCAGTTTCGAAATTGATAAGCGACAACTCTGCAGACGTGGCCATAGGTAAAAATTAAAAATAGACACTGAACTTTAAATATACTCCTTACATTTGTGATACCACCTAATTATGCCAAGGTAAACATTGTTATAGCCTAATTGCCCAATTATGTACAAAAACACACGAATTCTTCAACTGCATAACAAATATCAGCAATATGGCGGCGAAGATACAGTAGTATTGTCAGAGTATCATCTATTGAAAAAAAACGGGCAGCAAGTTGAGCAGCTTTTTTTTGATAATAGAAATATTTCCTCATCAATTTATGATAAACTAAAAGCCGGCTTAAGTAGTGTTTTTAGTTTTTCCTCTGCAAAAAAAGTTGAGCAAAAAATAATTCAATTTAAGCCAGACATTATTCATGTACATAATTTTTTCCCTTTATTATCCCCTTCAATATTTTATATAGCAAAAAAAAACAAAATACCAATAATTATAACTATTCATAATTATCGTCTGATCTGTGCGAATGCATTGTTATACCGTAATAAGCACATCTGTGAAGATTGTGTCCATAAGTTAATTCCCCTAAGTGGAATTTTACATAAGTGTTATCGGAGTTCATTTATTCAGTCTGCCGCCGTAACTATAATGTCATCTTTTCATAAAATACTTGGCACATGGAAGAATAAGGTAAATATGTATATTGTTTTAACTGAATTTGGTAAAAATAAATTTATTAAGTCATCTTTGAATTTACCAATTTCCAAGGTTATTGTAAAGCCTAATTTTGCAGAAGATTTCGGCTTTGGCAATAACCGACGTGAAGATTATTATGTATTTTTTGGCAGATTATCAGAAGAGAAAGGAATTGATATTTTGCTTGAGTCCGTTAAATTCTATAATTATAAATTGAAAATTATGGGAGATGGACCATTAAGAGAACTTGTGCAACAAAAGGTGATTGATAACTCTAACATCGAATATTTGGGATTTAAAGACAAAGATTTTATTATTAGTCAGTTGAAAAATTCGCGCGGTCTTATTGTGCCATCTATTTGGTATGAAGGATTACCATTGTCAATTATTGAAACTCTTTCAACAGGAACTCCGATTATTTTCTCAGACATTCCTTCTTTCATGGAGATTCTTACTAATAATTATAATGGATTCCATTTCAAAACGGATGATTCCAATGACCTAGCTCAAAAAGTAAAACAAATGGATGTTAATATAGAAAATTTGAACTATCTTTATTTAAATGCAAGACAAACCTATCTGGAAAAATATACTCCTGAAAAAAATTATGATGACCTAATGAACATATATCAAAATGTAATTCATAAATATGGAAAGAAGTGAAATAATAAGCCTTAATATTAGTTCTATTAATTATGATAAAGCCATTTCAGAAATTTTGGATAATGCGAGAAAAATAAAATCTTCGTATACTTGTTTTGCAAATGTTCACATGATTATTGAAGCTTATAAAGATCCAGAATTAAAAAAACTTATAAATAATTCAACTTTCACTTTTCCTGATGGAATGCCTTTAGTATTTGCTTTAAAATTATTATATGGAAAACGGCAAGAAAGAATTGCCGGAATTGATTTCATGATTGACACAATAAGGGAATGTGAAAAAGATAAATTATCTATTTTTCTATGGGGATCAACTGAAATTGTTCTGAATTCATTGCAGAAAAATCTGTTGATAGAGTTTCCTAAACTAATTATTGCAGGAAGTTTTTCGCCGCCATTTAGAGAATTCTCACAAACAGAAAATGATTTATATATTAAGATAATAAATAATTCTGGAGCTAATATAGTTTTTGTTTCGCTTGGATGTCCTAAACAAGAAATCTGGATGGCAAAGCATTCAAGTAAAATCCAGGCAGCATTGCTTGGAGTTGGAGCGGCTTTCGAAATTCATGCTAAACTTGTTAAAAGAGCACCTAAATGGATGCAAAAAATAAGTTTAGAGTGGTTATTTAGATTGATGCAGGAACCAAAAAGACTATGGAAACGTTATACTCAAACAAACTTGTTATTTATTTTTTTGCTCCTAAAAAAAACAATTAGAAAATAAAAGTATCAGCAATCTTTAAAATATGCAGACTATACTAAAGAAAATTCATTACATATTACTATTAGGTTTTGTCTTTAGCATGCCTTTTACTTTTAGTCACATTAAAATTAACAGTTTATTAATTATCTTGTTGTCAGCGAATTCAATTTTGTTGTTTTTTTTTCCAAATAAAACAATCGAATCCTCCTATACTCCAATTCTGATTTTATTCGTTGCGGTATATGTTATCCATATTATAGGTTTGTATAATACCGATAATATGCCTGAAGCTTTTTTTGAACTGCAAAAAAAATTGAGTCTTATTATTTTTCCAATTATATTATTCATCTCCCCAAAGCTGGATTATAATAAAATTAAAATGATTTTACTGTCCTTTGTGGTAAGTTGCTTGTTAACAAGTCTTTTTTGCCTTCTGGTTGCAGCCTATCATTTTTTTGTATTTAGTGACTCTACATTTTTCTTTTACCATAATTTTAGCGGGATTGTGGGAATGCATGCTACTTATTTGTCAATGTATTTTTGTTTCTCAATAGCAATTCTGCTGTATATTTATTATGCGGAAAGAGGCTCTTTCAATTTTAAAAATAGTATTATCTATTATTTGTCACTATTTATTTTAATAATTTCAATTCTCCTGCTTGCCGGAAGAATGCAATTATTAATATTAGTACTTGGTGTAATTATTTATTCGGTTTTTCTATTGAAAATAAACAACAGTCTGATAAAATCTATTATTATGGCATTTACAATTGGAGTTTTTATTTTATGCATTTCGCTTATTTTTCCAAAAAACAAGGAACGATTTAAGGAAGCCATAAACTATAAAGGAGAATATTCAATAGATAAAAAATGGGGCGAAGGACAAATGAGATATTTAATGTGGGCTTGTGATTTCGAATTAATAAAAAGCAACCCAATATTTGGTCTTGGAACAGGAGACGTGCAGGACGAATTGCAAAAATGCTATATTAATCACCATTATGTTTCCTTAACTTTCTGGAAAAACACGAGGTTTAATGCACATAATCAATTTTTAGAAACTACAATAGGGTTTGGAATAATGGGATTAATAGTATTTTTAATGAGCCTTTCTGCTTCAATAATACATG
>CAISYK010001268.1 GCA_903889605.1 uncultured Bacteroidota bacterium | reverse complement strand
TTCGCAATATCAAATTCATTTATTTTAACAAAATTATCGAAGAGTCCGGAGTAGGAGCGGAGCAGTAGTTTTATAAAATTATCATCCGCCGGTGAGGCCAGTTGAAATTTATATAAATCTTCTCGATTTAGTTCAAACTTAATCCTTGATTGCTGACGAAGCGCATCTGTAGTGGAAATATACCCTTCTTTTTCTAAAAATTTTAGACTGTTAAAAACAGTCAATGCCTGTAACTTATATGTATCACACAATGCTGCGATATCAAAATTGAATGTAACTCCAGCGCCTGAGCCGGAAGGTATTTGATAATAGTTAGCAAGGGCCTGGTAAGTTTGTTTTATTTCTTCAATATCCGGAAAGCTTGCAGCAGCATTTCGTTCAAGTTCAATTTTATCGCCCTTATTATACAGTAGAATAGAATAGGCTTTTCGCTCATCACGTCCTGCCCTTCCTGCTTCCTGAAAATATGCTTCCAATGAATCCGGCAGATCAATATGAACCACAAAACGAACATCCGGCTTATCAATACCCATCCCAAATGCATTGGTGCATACAATTATTCTTGTTTTATTCTGCATCCAATTGCTTTGCTTTTGATCCCTTGTATTAGAATCCAAACCGGCATGATAAAAATCGGCTTCTATATTATTGCTGCGTAAATAGTTAGAAATGTCCTGAGTTTTTTTACGGTTACGAACATAAACTATACCGACACCTTTTAAATTGCTGGCTATTTTTACGAGTCTTGTCAATTTATCCTCTTCATTTATAACAACATAAGATAGGTTTTTACGCTCAAAACTTTTCTGTAAAACATTTGTTTTTTTAAATCGTAATTTTTGCTGAATATCTTTCACCACTACTGCTGTTGCCGTTGCTGTTAAAGCCAATATAGGAATACCAGGAAGTATATCCCTCAAAGCTTCAATTTTGAGATAGCTTGGACGGAAATCATATCCCCATTGTGAAATGCAATGCGATTCATCTACTGCAATTAGGTTCACCTTCATTTTTTGCAGCCTTACTTTAACTATTTCTGTTTCTAATCTTTCCGGAGAGAGATATAGAAATTTGATAGAACCATGAACGCAGTTGTCAAGTGCAATATCAATTTCACGTTTGTGCATGTTGGATGTTATAGCAATTGCTTTTATGCCTTTGCTTACAAGGCTGTCAACCTGGTCTTTCATCAGTGCAATTAGAGGAGAAATCACAATGCAAATACCTTCTTTAGCTAAAGCCGGGACTTGAAAACAAATTGATTTGCCGCCGCCGGTTGGTAATAAAGCAAGAGTATCATTGCCTTTCAGAACAGAATTGATAATTTCTTCCTGCAAAGGCCGAAAGTTTTTATAGCCCCAGTAATGCTCTAATATTTCGTGGATAACATGCATTTACATTTTTGAAATTTGACAAATTAAAAATTAAATAAGTTCTGACTTACCATTACCAAAGATAAAGTAATTATTTTTTATGTTGACATTCTGTTTAATCTAAAAACGAATTGATTTCTGTTAAATAATATTTGAGGCTTTGCCATATACAAAATCAATATAATTCTAATTAAAGCTGAATTCAGCACTGCAATTGCTGCTCACAAGGATGAGCTTTATAATTACAAAAAAACAATTATCAATCGTTATGTGAAATTGTATAATCAATTTCCGCTAAATTTGTAGAATGAAAAAAACTATATTTCTTTTTATTTCAGTTTTTATCGGCTTTTGTTCTGATGCGCAGGAATTTGAGGGTAAGATATATTACGATTCGCTTAAAATAATGCCTCCGTTCAAATATTACACAGTTGATGGAAAAGCAATTACACAAGCAGACTTGAAGAAAAAAAGCAAACGGTTTTTATTTACATAAAACTTAGTTGCCCTTACTGTGCACAAGAGATTGAAATCATCAAAAAAAATATCAATGATTTTACTCATACTCAATTTTATATTATTGCCAGAGCAGATTCTTCAGAACTGCAAAAATTCATAAGTGATTATTCACTTATAAGGTATCCGCAAATAAATATGCTTTCTGACAAAGACAAACTGTATAAAAAATTCACCATTGCCCGCAGTACCCCGTCGATACATATCTATGATAAAAAGAAAAAATTAATAATTTTTTCTGAAGGAGTGATGAGAAGGGAAGTACTTATGAAATATATTAATTGAACACCTTTTTGATATTAGGTTAATTCATTCTTCCCAAAAAAATGGATGGATTCAGAATGACAGCATAATTAAATTTAGGTCATTTTGTATTGTTTTTTTGAAAAAAAACAGCCATCTAACTGACCGCTCAAACACTGTTTCGAGATGAGTCGAGAAATGTACGCGGCATCAAAACCCGATCATTTCATTCTTTTTAATTATTATCATAATCAGCATGGCTGTTTTAGATAATAACCAAATCTTTTTTTCAATTCTTTTCCTTTCTTTATTTATCCCCAAAATGCGGCTCGTCCTGCATGCTTTCTATTTATTAAATCCAACCGGTGAATTTTTTGATTTCAACTATTTAAAATCCTTGATCAACGAATATAAAGAATTACAGTTGAAAAGGGAATCTACATTTGAACCGTAAAACTATGTTGGACGGCCAGTTCAATATAATTAACCCGTAATAAATATGAAAACAATAATAGTACCTACAGATTTTTCAGAAACTGCTGAGAATGCCTTAAACTATGCTATTGAATTGGCTAAAATAATGGAAGCAAAAATTATTGTGCTTCATGTTTGTGAATTGCCAAAATCAAAAAAAGGTCTAAAATCTTTATTAAGTATTGAACCTGGTGAAAGAAATAATAAAGCACTTCAGCAATTGGATGGGCATATACGAAAGACTGAACCGCAAATAAAATTTGAATTATGCGTACAGTCTAAGATGATTGTAAAAAATATTGTTGAAATATCCGAAGAAAGAGGTGCAGAACTTGTTGTTTTTGGTATTGCGGAAAATGGAAATTTTGAGGAATCTATTGTTGGCAGTAATACTTCAAAAGCAATCAGCAATTTGGTTACTCCGGTACTAATGATTCCTGCAAAAGCAAAATTCAGACAGCCAGCAAAGATTGTATTTGCCGCTGACTATTTAGAATTAAAAAACAATCGGCCTCTTACAGCACTTTTAAATTTCGTAACATTCTTTAATTCAAACCTTTTTATTGTTAACGTAAAAGGGAAGGATGAAAAAACATCTTCCAAAAAAATAGCAGCTTTCATCAATGTAAGAAAAGTTTTAAGAAAAGTCAATCATACAATTCATCATACTGTTAATGAAAGTGTAGTTAATGGAATTAATGAATTTGTCAGAGAAATTGATGCTGAAGTTGTTGCTATGATTCCTCATAAACGCAGTTTCTTATATCGGTTATTTAGAAACAGCAAAACAAAAAAAATGGCTTTTTACAGTCATGTTCCATTATTAGCGTTGCCTGAAGGAATAGAAATGCCGGTTTTTATATCCAAATCACCTGTAAATATTCCAGAAAGAATATTCGAAAAAGAAATCCAATGGTTTAATGATCAATGTGCAATCTAAAATATTAAATATAAAAGAATGGCTGCTTTTTCCTAAGGCGAGCCAAAATCATTGAATTAAATTCTTATTTCAAAACAAAAATCTAACCGTTAAAAACTAAAAAACAGAAACTTAAATTTAATTACAAAGAAACATGAAAACAAAATTACTAATGCTTCCTATAATGCTGATAGCAGCGGAACAATCCTTCGGACAAACAAATTTACCTTCAGTATTTCCATGCAATACAACTTTAACGATAACGGGGTCACCTTATATTGCTGATAGTTCCGTCACTGTTAACAATGGCTGTACTTTAACAATCGATCCTGGTGTGGAAATTAAAATGGGCGAAAATACACACTTCATTATTAATGGTAAGGCTGACTTTTTGGGAAGCGCTTCGCAGCCGATATTAATTCATGCAAAGAATTTGAACTGGGGTGATATCTATCTTGACAGTACAGTAAATCAAAAATCGACATTTAAATATGTCCATATCGAAAATGCAACACACTGCATGCATGCTAATCAGGAACCAGGTTCGATATATGCATACAAATCCACTTTTGAAGTTCAAAACTGCTATTTTAAGAATTTCTGGTGCGGTATTGTCATGTACGGATGTAAAAATATAGTAATTAAAGACTGCACATTTGATTCAACCAGTACTGGTGAAAAAGTACATGGTATGTATGTTAAGAATGGACTTATTGATAATAATTTAATGTATAATACTCCTGGAGATAATGATGCTATAGACTTTGATGCATCACATAATATTACAATTTCCAATAATTATATGATTGCAGGCGGTGATGATGGAATTGATATAGGTCAGGTTGACAGCATTGGCTGTGATAGTGTAGTTATTCAGGGAAATTACATTTATAATATGTTTAATAAAGGAATTTCTAACGGTGAATACTGCGTAAACTTATTCATAAATCATAATGTCATTTTAGGCTGCGCTCTGGGTATTGGCTGTAAGTCGGGCGCCCATGTAGTGGCCGACCACAATACTTTATATAATAACACTGTAGGCATTTACTCTTATGAACATACAAATCAAATATGGGGCCCTGGTCATTTATCGGTTACAAACTGCATCATTGCCGGTTCTGATACTACATGGAAGAAAGATCCTTCATGTTTTCTTTCAATTTCATATTCCCTATCAGATATTGATTTAATGCCCGGCACAGGTAATATTATGGGGGATCCCATGTTCATTTCGCCTGTATCCACATTATATCCAGCCTGCTGCAGCTGGGGAGATTTTCATTTAACATCTTCATCTGAAGCCATTGATTTTGGCGATCCAGCATTTCCGATTGATCCCGATGGTTCAAGAACAGATATCGGCAGATTTAATTTAAACCAGACTGCAGGAATCAAAATAAATCAAAATTCAAATGATGAATTAATTTATCCCAATCCAAGCAATGGGAAATTTACAATGCGGTTGATTCCTGATAATAAAATTAACAAGCTTATTGTCCTGAATATTTTAGGAGAAACTATACTGGAAAATGAATTTTTTGGAAGTGAAACGGAATATAAAATTGATTTAAGTTCTCAAGCCTCTGGAATTTATTATTTTAAACATTACTCTGGAAATTCAATTGTCACTCAAAAGGCTATTGTTTATTAATATAATAGATATTTCAATATCTTTCTTTAGCGATTTGTTTTTCTCGTATCATGTAAATTAGCCTATAATTGAAAGTCCATGAATGTCTTGGCATGATGAAGCATCTTCTTATTTATTAAGAAGATGCTTCATTTCCAAAAGATTGACTCTTTAGGATGACACTCAAAATATATAATTCCATGTAAACTAAATATGATTCAAAATAAACACAAGAATATAACAATTTAACAAAATAAAAAAATCATGAAAACAAAGTTACTTATACTTCAATTTGTTCTGGTAGGCATTGTGCAATCAGATCG
>CAISYK010001267.1 GCA_903889605.1 uncultured Bacteroidota bacterium | reverse complement strand
TATTTCTTCACCAAAAAAGTTTTACTTCACCAAAAAAAAGAAACATGACCAAACTAAGCATCATCTTCTTTCCCAATAAGGGAAAGAAATCATCCAAAACAAGAAAAACCCCTGTTTACGTGAGGGTTTTCTTCAACAACGTCAAGGCAGAACACCGCTTGAACCTTGAGCTGACCGAAAAACAATTAGCCAAATGGAACCCCGTTCTCATGCGCATTGAACTGCCGGATTGCATCGAGAATGATCATCTGGATAATATCAGCAATGAATTCAAACGTTTCCTGGCATTGAATGAATATAAACTCTCGAGTTTCAATGCTGTAAAGATCAGGGACACCGTTTTACAGCGTCAGACGGGGGAAGATATTAAGGTAATTGATTATATCAATAAGTATTACAGCCGCACAATAATGAATAACGCTGAACTTACTTCCGGTACAAAAAAAAATTACCGCAAGGGAATTAATCATATAACAGTATTCCTTCACCATTTCAAAAAAATGAATATCACGGTGAAGGAAATTGACAATGCTTTTGCAAACAGTTTCAAGGATTATTTATTGAATGATATTGCAGAATTAAATAAGAAAGGAATGCTGCAGCCATCTGCTCTTGGTATTGTAAAAAAATTCAGAACAATTTTTAACCAGGCAGTGAACGAGGATGTTATCACTAAAAATCCCTTCTTGTTTATTAAACTTAGCAACAGGTCGGCAAAAAAACCTCGCTTAAATATTCACCAGGTCAGGGAACTCTATATCTCAGAACATAAATTAAATCCAACAGAAATAATTTACAAGGATATATTTATGTTCAGTGTATTTACCGGACTTGCCTATGTTGATGCAACTAATCTGAGAAGAGATTGCCTGGAATACCGAGCTAATGGGGATGTAAAACTAACGGTGGCAAGACAAAAAACAGGTGAAGGCACAGAGCAATTTCTAAATCAATTTGCAATCGAAATTATTGACAAGTACAAAAATATTCCATACTTTTCTAATGCAAATAAGGTTATTCCGGGAAAAAGCAATAAAGAGCTTAATGTGCAATTAAAATTTATTGCCAGTAAAATTGGGATACCGTTTCTTGTATCCAGCCATACGGCGCGCCATTCATTCAGGCAGCTGCTATCAGAATCAGGGATCGAAGATGATGGAGTGATCAAACGGATGATGGGGCAGACCAGGAAAGATTCCGTGGATAACGTTTATTATGAAGTAACAGAGACAAGGCTTATAGAAGCAAGAAATAAATTAAATAACTTTTTAAAAACCAACTGCAATGTATAATATTAATGATGAAGTAACCAAGGCCCTTGGAAGTAAAACGATTCTTCCTGCGCTATTTAACAAGGAGTATAATTACAAAGACCTGATCTCATTGATCCATAAAAAAAATAAGAAAAACAAAATTGAATTTCTGAGATCTGCAATTAAACCACTTAGTTCAGTTCATTCAGAAGACGAACTGGACGAGTATATCCACTTAATGCTGACATGGATACTAGGATTGCATCTTGATAATGATCCGCAAGTCATCGATAAACTAAGAACTCTTGGTTTAAAAGAGGAAACATTGAAATGGTTTTTTTCAATCGATGAACTTACCAAAGAGATTGATGAATTGAAAAAGCTAAAAGATATAACCTTTGAGCCTGTTGTTATTACAAGATTTTGTATTACATACCTTATACCTAAAATCATTAAAAGCATTGAAAAAGATTTTGCAAATACAGAAACCCACAATGAAGTTCCAAAGACGACACGAAGTTTTATCCAACTAAGTAACGCATTAGAAAGAAGGGCATACAATAATAGAAAAGGACAAGTTGGTAAATTAAGCCCGATCGATTTAGAATTAAAAAAACATTTTGATACAACTAAGGAAGTTTTAAAAGACAACAGTAAGGTACGATCATATCATAAAGATATTTCTCAAGGGAGAGCTAATTTGCTTAAGGATGCAATGATGCAGTGTATTAAAAATAATACTTTAACACCCCGTAGATTCCGTATTAAATTATACCCTCTTTTAAAAGTTATTTGCAAAGGCAATGAAATGTATTCAAGAGTAGAGTTTTTTGAATCAGAAGCGCTTGATGATCTTCATAATAAAAAATGCAATGGTGAATATGATACCTATATGGACAAACGTGTAAAAGCAGTATGGAGAAAGGAATGACCCGAAACTTTACGAAATTTCTTCAGGTTTTGTTTTTTTTTAACAAAATGATAGTGCGTTAATTTGTATTATATAAATTTTAAAAATAACTAAAATGAAAAATTTAAATACTAGAACAATCGCAGAACTTCAAAAAAAAATTCTTCTTGAAGTAGCCGAAATTAAAGTACGAATTATTGAAAACATTGGCATTGGTGATTGGCTTCCCAGAAGACTAGCGATGAAATTCCTCGAATACGGAGATACAGCTATGGCCGAACTTGAAAAGTCCGGAGCCTTAGAATTCAGTAAAATCGGACGAAGGAAATTCTTTCGCAAGAGTGCAATAATTGATCTTCTTCAAAAAAACATTCAAAAATAAATGATGAGCGAATTCGAAAACCCGGACCCAAGAGACGAATATATTCGCATCTGTCCTTATTGCGTTGAAGAGTTCATTGCCGGTCATATGAATCGTTTGTTCTGCCCTGAAAAAAATGGAATAATAAATTTTTGTAAGAATAGGTGGAAACGTATTGCTCGGCTTGGGAAGCAAGTCGTGCCGATTGTTGAGGTTGAAAAATCATTTGGTACAGTTCAAAAAAAAGAATTGTTAGTACAGGAAGTGGTTAAAAATATTCAGCCATCATCCGTAACTTTATATACGCCTCTTGTGGGCAATATCAGTATAATGGGAGCCACTTTAGGGCAATTTCATCATTTGAAATTGCCCATTGATTATCTGACAGATATGGGCGCAGTTTACGAGGCTTTCGATAATCAATACAAGCTCCCAGGAACAGAACTTTTCGGAGCAACATACGGCCCTTACGCTGTAGTATGGGGCTATGAGAAACATATAGTATTAACAAACAAAACAAATATACCATGGATGCAGTAATGAAAGTTGTTTTCGGAAAGATGCCGATAGAATTAATAGAC
>CAISYK010001266.1 GCA_903889605.1 uncultured Bacteroidota bacterium | reverse complement strand
TTCAACCTGCGACAGCTTTTCAATTGTTTTTTCCTTAATTCTTGAAACATCTAATTCAAAAGCAGTTTGGAGATTCATCCAAAGTTTTGCATCAATACCCAATGCTTTTTCAAGCACCAATGCAAAATCTGCTGTGATGTTTCTTTTGCCTTTCGTTACTTCATTAAGTTGGGTAACAGCAATACCAATGTCAGTAGCAAAATCTTTTTGAGAAATCTTGCGGGCATCTAATTCATCTTTAAGGATTTCCCCCGGATGAGTTGACATTGCCGGAATGAGATTTTTTAATTTGGTAGTCATGGCGGTATTTATTTGAATATTATATTATTTGTAGTGATTGCTCAATTTCGTAATCGTGATAATTGTTATTGTACCATCTACACTATATTTGAATTCAAGACGATATTGATTATTAACGCGAACAGAATAAAATCCTTTTCTATTTGTGAGTGCTTCAAAATTTAAACTGTTAAATTTGTATAAATCTTCAATACGTTTTGAAACTTCAAGTAGTCTAACTGTTTTAAAAAAAGCTTTGATAACAGTTGGTTGGTATCCCTTTGGAACTTTATTACCCAGATAAATTTCAGACAATTCATCATTATTAAATTCAATTTCCATAAAGGTTTCTTTGAAAGTTTAATAATTATTCACAAATATAGTGAATATTATTGTATATAACAAATTTTATTTATTTTAAATAAAAGTGAACTAATTTAAATAAGAGTGCTTATATTTGTTGCAAATTTACGTTAATATTAAATAAATATAAAAAATGAAGTGATAACTGAAAACAAAAAGGTCAGACAATAGTGGTGTATCGTCTGACCCTTGATAGGAAAAATAATTCTTGCTTACGAGGGCAAAGATAAAACAGGGCTTATCACCCGATGTTTACTGTTTCCTTTTTTTATAAGTGCCAAAAGTATATTGTTGAAATAACATTTCCAAATATTTAGCCACTTATTATACCCGGTGTTAGCCAAATATTGAATCCTTAAAAAAAACAAAAACTAACAACATGAATAAAAGAACCCCAGAAATGTTATGTTTATTGTGCTTAAAGGAAAAGGCAACAAAAACAAATTCACATTTTATACCTGTTGCTTTATTGAACTCAAACATCGGACCAAGGGATTATGAAGAAGCTTATAAAGTATCACCTTCCGAAGAAAAATCACTGGATTCCTTCAAGGGAAGGAATAACCTTGATAACAATGATACAGAAATAAAACAAAACCCGTATGCCGCAGATTATATACTTTGTCCTACGTGTGAAAAAGAACTGAGTGTATGGGAAAATGAAATGAATCCAATTTTTTCAAAAGAAATTTTTAAAGATAAACTTAACCAAAATTTTCAAATCAAAAACACTTTGAACGAAGTTTCTTACCTGGAGTGTTCTAAAGTTAATACAGGGATATTTGTTTTGTATTTTTATTCAATAGTGTGGAGAATGTGCATACAATATAAATTAAGTCAGGAACAAGATTTTATAGCTCCTGATGAAATTGAAATATTAAGAAAAATAATTTATGACAATCTTCCATATCATATGCAACCAAAGGGAAATATACCTATTGATAAAATTCCATTTTTAATATCAACTTGTCTTTCACCAGATATAAATAGAACAAGCAATGTTGCACTTTGCCATCCTCAACATGAAAATCCATATTGCTTTTATATAAATGATTTTATTGTCCTAATTTCTTTTTTAGGGAGCGAGTCTTTAAAAAATAAAATTGGAATAAACCATCCAATATCCTCTCTTATTATCAACAATATTCGGGATGTTGTCAAAATTGGTTTATTAAAAAAAGAAGGATGGGAAGCAAGACAAGAAGATATATTAACAAAGATAGCCAAAGCATTAACTGAAAGATATATTCTGGATTTATCAAAAATTACTGGAATGAGTTTGAATGATTGCAATAATCTACTTCATTCACAGTCAAAATTAATAAATGAACAATCAGGGATTTCATATGGAGAAGCCTTTGTAGAAGGGTTTAAAAGGATTACTGGCAAAACCTGAATTTTAAAAATATTGTACACTAGCGCCATTCAGCGCCCACCAGCCCCCACCAGCGCTGCGAGGGAACAAATTAAGTTTTTTGCTTATATTTACAATATTCGACATAACCTAAATTTGAAGAAATTACATATTATTATCTATAAAAATGGAAGCATTTGAAAATAAAGAATTATTG
>CAISYK010001265.1 GCA_903889605.1 uncultured Bacteroidota bacterium | reverse complement strand
TGTTCTTTATATTGTTTCTTTACCCTTTTAAAATCTTCTGCATCAAACTTTGGTTTCAATAATTTTTCTTCAAATATTTTTAAAGTGGCATCCAGGTTTTTTTTAAGACATTCAATTTGAACAGTTGTATTCTCTTTACCCGCCCTGAAAGAAATATCACTTCCCAACTTTTCCAGTTCAGCGCTGATCTGTTCTGTTGTATAATTTTGGGTACCTTCATTCATAATATCTGCAGTAAGTGATGCAAGCCCGGTTTTCTTGGATTCTTCCGGCTTCAAAACAAGGTCTCCTCCTGCTATCTCCATATAAATAATTACATTAGGAGTTTCAGATTGAGTTGTGCCTAATATTTTCAACCCGTTTTTCATATCATGAGTATAATAATCAGGAATTTTCGGCAGTTTTGAAGCTGTGCTGCCAGGTTTTTTACTGCGGTCGAAGTTATCTACAGGAATATTATATTTAAGATTAGCATATTCAGGATCAGCCGTAAGCTGCATTCCTGCATATGGATTATAACTTTTTGCAGTATCCTTAGACCCCATTTTCGGATAAACGTCAACTACTGCAGCTCCGGCACCTTTAATATATTTATTCAATACACGAGTAATATCTAAATTTGTAACTTTATTATAACGTTCCAGTTCATCCAAAATATTATAAGGTCTTCCCAACAATCTCTCCCAAGCTGAAAGCGTATAACTTTTGCTGGAAACACTTGAAGCTAAATCAATAATTGAAGCTTCTTTTTTTGCTTTTGCTCTCTGCAGTGCTTCCTCTGTAATACCTGTTTTTTCAAACTCGTCAAATGTGGCTTTTACTTTTTGATCCAATTCGTTGAACATTTTTGCAAAATTCATATCTTCAGGCGGATAAACAAGTACATATGTAGAAAACTCGCCAGCAAGTTCATCGCCGTTATATCCAACACCTGCCTGCATTGCAATTTTACTTTTCACAAAATTCTTATAGAAGATTGAATTGTTGCCATCCCCCATCATTGAAGCTAAAAGTTCAAGTGCTGGTTCATCTCTATGATATTGAGGTACTGTTGGATAAGTCCTGTAATTTAAAGGAAGATAAATGTTATCCTTATAACTTTCGTATTTGTCAGCAGGAAGCACAAAAGAAGCAACTTTCATTTTCTTAACTTCAGGACCAGCTTGAATAGGACCAAAATATTTTTCTGTTAAACGAATAACTTCTTTTGGATCAACATCACCGGAAATATTTAGAATAGCATTGTTTGGGCCATACCAACGAAGAAAAAAGTTTTTTACATCAGCTAAATTAGCCCTGTTCAAATCGTCAGTAAATCCAATTACAGGCCAGTTATACGGATGCTTAAGCGGGTAAAGAGTTTGGTCTTTTAATTCACTCATTAATCCATAAGGCTGGTTGTCGCCTTGTCCCTTTTCATTTTTTACTGCATCTCTTTGGTTTTCAAATTTTTTCGTAGTAAGTGAATCCAAAAGAAAACCCATTCTGTCAGATTCCAGCCACAATGCTAATTCCAGCTGGTTGCTGGGCAGTGTTTCATAATAAACTGTCCTATCTCTGGTAGTATTTCCATTCATGTCTCCTCCGGCAGCAGACACAAGATGAAAATGCTCTTCATCTTTTATATGTGATGAGCCTTGAAACATCATGTGTTCAAAGAAGTGAGCAAACCCTGATTTGCCGATACTTTCACGATCAGATCCAACTTTATAAGTTATCTGAACATTCACGATTGGATCGGAATGATCTTCGTGAATTATAATTGTTAGTCCATTTGGAAGTTTATACTTTTCATAAGGAATTGCCATGCCGTCAGGTCTGGGTTCAACTTTTTCAACAAACT
>CAISYK010001264.1 GCA_903889605.1 uncultured Bacteroidota bacterium | reverse complement strand
TCAGTATTACTGGGAAAGAGCAATGTTTTTTACTTCAAAATAGTAACAGAACCAATGAAATTATATTTTTTCTTGAACACGTCGGTGAGTTTTACTTTCCAGGTGTATACATCCTGCTGTGCAGATTCATTGTCCTGATTTACTTTTCCATCCCATCCTTTTCCCAGATCTTCTGAATAAAAAACCATATTGCCCCAACGATCAAAAATCATTAATTCGTATTTTACAATACCTACACCTTCACCTTTAAAAAAATCATTCACCCCATCATTATTGGGTGTAAAAGCGCTTGGAATAAAGAAGCTGAATTCAGGGCCAATGACAATTTCATGAATAATGGTATCAAAACATCCGGAAGAATTTTCAACAATTAAGGAAGTATAATATATACCGGAAGTATCAGTTGGAAATGCATGTGTACAATTGGGGGCAAACTTTGTAAGTGTATCTCCATCACCAAAACTCCAATACCAATAATTAACATCAGATGAAGACTGATCATTAAAGGCAACAGAAGGATTTAAAACGGTTGCAGGATTTGGAGCAGCGTCAAATTCAGCAGAAGGAATTGAAAACACCTGTATCATTTGAGGAATAGTTAATGTGCCTGAACAGTTATTGCTGGATGTTGCAGTCAAAGTAACAGGATATATGCCCATTTGCGAATAACAGTGTGAAGGATTTTGTGAGGCGGAATCAGGGCTGTTATCACCAAAATCCCACATCCAGCCTGCGATAGAAGCTCCCCCGCCAACAACCGACAAATCGGTAAAATTAACACAATGTACAGGACAGCCATCGGCATCGTCCGCGGCAAAATTTACAACAGGATTTTTATAAAAATATATTGTAACACTGGATGCGGAAACCGTACAAGGAAATCCTAATGGGTTGTCGGTTGTTAAAGTCAATATTAATGAATCTGAAGCAGACTCAGCTGTTGTAGGAGTATATATGGCATTTAAAGCTGAATTGCCTGGAGAATAACTCCCAGCACCGCCGCTCCATGTTCCGCTTGTTGCTGACCCGCCGATTATACCCGCCAGATTGATGCCGGAACCAGCACAGACATATTGTTCTGACCCTGCATTGGCTGTTGGTGACGGCCTTATTGTTAGTGCCATATTATCGCTCACAGCAGGACAAGGTCCGGATGGATCATCAGTTGTAAAAGTTAATGAAACAATACCAGCTTCTGTTTCTGCGATACTTGGTGTATAAACAGCATTTGACACTGTATTATTGGGAATATAAGTTCCTCCTCCTCCGCTCCAAACCGCACTTGTTGCTGCTCCGCCGAATAAACCAGTTAATGGAACAGAATTACCCATACAGATAGTGTCATTTAAACCTGCATTTACTGTTGCTGCAGGATTAATTGTAATTGGAACAAATGATGAAGCCGCGGGACATGAACCAGGGGGATCATTGGTTGTTAATGTCAGGATTACCGAACCGGCATTAATTTCGGTTAGGCTTGGAGTATAAACAGCATTCAAGGCATTATTGGAAGGAGTATAATTTCCATTGCCGCCGCTCCAAGTCCCGCCTACTGCAGAAGCTCCTATAACACCAGATAATGCTGCGCCTGAGCCGGCACAAATTATTTGAGACGGCCCCGCATCTGCTGTTGCTAAAGGATTTACTATTACCTTAACTGTATCATAAGATACACAGCCTAAAGCAGAGGAGGTAATAACATAATTTGAAATCATAGGTAAGATGCCTGAATTTATCAATGTTATTGATGTGACTGCGCTGGATGAAGCAGTCAAACCTGTGGTTGGATTCCAGGAATATGTATTCCCCGGAACAATTGTTCCTCCTATACTTCCTGTATCACCAGTACAAAGTGTAATATCTGCTCCGGCATTTGAAACCGGCGAAGGATTAATTGCGGCAATTACAGGTTTAATATCTATGCATCCTCCGACAGCCGTGGCTTTTATATAATAAGTGCCGTTTGTTATTATGGCTCCCGGCGATGCTAAAGCTGCTGCCGCTAATGAATCTATCCAATAAGTCAACACCCATCCTCCTGCACTGCCTGATGTTATTGATGCAGCTGTAATATCAATATTACCCGGGCTGCAAACTGCGGCTGGATTAGTTATTTGTAATATAGGCTGAGGGTTAACGGTTACAATTACAGAATCCTTTGATTGACATCCTGCTGCTGAATTTGTTGTTGCAATATATTTTGTAATCAAAGGTGTTGTTCCGTTATTGACTGTATTGATACCCGGATTAGAAACGGATGAGCTGCTCAAACCCGCAGAGGGAATCCATGAGTAAGTGCTGCCCGTTACAGCAGGTGAGCCAATATTTCCTGTTGAACCAGAACAAATTGATAAATCTAAACCTGCATCTGATACAGGCGCAGTACCCACAATAATGGTAAGAGTATCTGAATCCGGACATATGCCCGAAACAGTATATATAACATCATTATTCCCAACAACTGCAATTAGCGGATCAAATGTCCCAGATGAAGTATTTGTAATTCCGCCCCCTCCCCAAATGCCGCCTGGAATATTTGCTGTAAGATTGACGGCAGGATCATATTTACAAAAAGGCCCGGCAGGGGTTATTTCAGGTTTTGGGTTTACAGTAACGTCAACATAATCTACCGCCTGGCAGCCTGAAGCGGATTCAGTTGTTATTAATGAATAATTTGTTACTAAAGGCGTTGTACCGCTGTTTATAGTTGTAATGCTTGGATTTGAAACGAATGGACTGCTCAATCCTGCGGAAGGATTCCAGGAGTATGAATAACCAGCAATAGGAACCACGCCAATACTGCCTGAGGCTCCTGAACATATTGTTAAATCATTGCCTGCATTAGAAATTGGTGCATCATTTACAACAATTGTAATTGTATCCGAACTAGGACAATTGCCGGAACCAGGTATAGTATAAAAAATCGAATTATTTCCTATTGATGCCATGGCAGGATTAAAGACCCCAATATTTACGTTTGTAATACCTGTTCCTCCCCAAACACCGCCTGCAGTATTTGCATTTAGTAATATTGCGGGTTCGTATTTGCAGAAAGGACCTGCCGGCAATATAACAGGGGGATTGGTTGATTTTACAACAGAAACAGATGCACGGGAACAATCACTACCGGCAATTGTTACTAAAGAATAACTGCCAATGGGTAAATTATTTGAAGAAACATTTAATATATTATTTGTTTGTCCAACTACAGCAACCCCATTTAAATACCATTGGTAGGAAGCTCCTGCAACAGAGTTTCCGGTAAGCACTGAAGTATTACTGCACCAATTGCCGGTTTGAGTAATAATTGAAGAAAAAGAGGATGTTGTGTTCAATAGAAGGTTATCAAAATAAAAATAAGGATAGCAAGGTCCGTAGGTATAACCAGCAGGCAAAACACATGGAGATCCAATCATAATTGTATTAATATTTACGGATGGAGTACATGTAATAGTAATTGTACCCCATGAATTGGAAGGAGTGTACGAAGCTGTACCTAATACAACCCATGGAGATGACGGGCAGCCATAAGTAGAGACAGGAAGAGCACTGCAGTTAGGTGCTCCGTAAATGGTAATATTTATGGGACCATAATTGATTACACCGCCATTACATACACCGCCATTGCCGGTAATTGGAGTTGAAGCAATGTTCATCTGAATCGAATAAGACGTGTCTGCAATCATCGGAGAAATAAGACATGTTCCAACATATTCCTGCCAGGTTGGAGCAAAAATACATCCAACAGCACCATTTCCTTCAGGGAAAGGAACTAACCCAGCAGCCGTTGCGGCGTTAAATACCATGCCGCAGGTATTCATATAATCAGAAGTAGCGCTTGTTGCCTGAACCCACCCCTGCGCACAATTAAGCTGACTAAAAGAACTTGGACAGCAGGCCTTTGTTTCAAAAGATGGATTCGGTATAAGGGAAGCGACTTGTGGTGTTACAAGGGTGCAGTGACAATCTGCAGTATCATTTAAATCAATAAGCCCATCACCATCGTCATCTATTCCATTATTGCAGATTTCCTGACCATAGGAAAAAAAAGACAATAACAATAATATGAATACCATAAATATTCTGCTAAATATTGAAATTGCTATTTTAACATTAGGCATTTCTAAATGTTGAAATTATTTGATATAAATGTATATACTTTTCCAATCTTACCAAAATTTAAGAGAATTATTATGGATTTAATAAGATACACATTAAAATATATTCTAAACCCAATTGAATTAATCAACGACAGCCTATCTTACAGGTAAAGATGCAAGCATAACAAATTTTGGTTGCATTTGGAATTAGGATGAAAATATAATGGGACAAATACAGAATCCGCAAATTCAAAAAAAATTATCCTATATATTTTGTTTCCCATCACCTTTTATTAAGATGCTCACCCGCAATTTTAAATCTGGGCTAAGGAAAATTTCCCATAACATAGGCGATCAGGTTTTAATAACTTGTCAGGACGCAATTTTAAAAACAGAAATAGTTTATATTTGCTATCTACCCTATCCAGAAGGGAATAGTCAAATTAAAATTTTAATGTAACTTTGAATGTTGTTTACACTTCTAAAAAAAATTCTATTTATGAAAAAAATATTATCCTTTTTTGTAATTGCTTCTGCATTTGCCTTTTCTTCTTGTGAGAAACCTGCGGGTGAAGGCGGGAATTCTTCTATTAAAGGAAACGTGTGGGCGCAGAAATGGAATAGTACTTTTAATATTTTAACAAGTGAGGGTGTTGGTGAAAATGTTGATGTATTTATTATTTATGGAGATGAAACAAGTTACGGTGATAAAATTTCCACAAGTCCTGATGGAACATTTGAGTTTAAGTATCTGCGTCCCGGCGCATATAAAGTATATGCTTACTCAAAAACGACAACAACCACAAACCCCAATGGTAAAGCGGCCGTTATTATTGATGTAAAAATCACCAAGAAAAAGCAAAGAGTTGATGCTGGGAAAATTACAGTTAACATCTAATACTCCTGCGAATTATAAGGCCAACGCCGGATGACAACTACAACAATTTGCAATTCTTCAAAATTCGAAATTCTGAGAAAATTAACAAACATAGAATCGTAATTAAGTTGAAATTCATAATTCATAGGATATAAAATACCATGAGAACAAAAACATTAGTATTCCTTTTCGTTATAATATGTTTTGGTTTTGCCGGCTTTGCTCAAAGCAAAAAGGCACTAAAAAAATTGAAAGTAAAATCAACAACTGTCGCTATCACCGAAACAATAGAAGGTAAGGAAAAATCGAGGCCTGATTCATATCAGAAATATGATAATTCAGGTCATGTGATTGAAGATGTTGAATATAATAAGGACGGCACTTTTAAGAAAAAAGAAACAAAAATATTCAACAAAAACGAAGACCCTATTGAGGAAGTTATTTATGATGAAAAAGGAAATTTTAAAAAGAAAACTATTACAGAATACAATTCTGACAAAGATAAAACATCAGAAAGCATTTTTGAAAGTAATAACAAATTGATTGAAAAAACAGCTTATGGTTATAGTATAAAAGGAAGAAAGTCATTTGAACTGACTACAGATGATAAAGGAAAGGTAATAAAAAAATCAATTTATACTTATGACAGCAATGGGCTTAAAATTGAGAAGAAAACTTCTGACGGAGCAGGTAAAATGATATCATCAAAAAAATATACTTACGAATACTAAGCTTGGAAAGTCTTATAAATAGTTTGGATGATTTTATGCCTGTCACTTTAAAAGAAATGGACAGCGTAAAACTGATGGACAGAATCGATACAAAGTATGTTTTTAAATTGTCACAGTTATCATTTTTTCTTGACCAGCTTAATAGCAATTATTTAATTTTAGATAT
>CAISYK010001263.1 GCA_903889605.1 uncultured Bacteroidota bacterium | reverse complement strand
CTGCA
Organism: uncultured Bacteroidota bacterium; assembly: GCA_903889605.1. Taxonomy (GTDB): domain Bacteria; phylum Bacteroidota; class Bacteroidia; order 2-12-FULL-35-15; family 2-12-FULL-35-15; genus 2-12-FULL-35-15. The sequence goes on along the minus strand of CAISYK010001263.1, from coordinate 7,368 downwards.
CGGAATTATGCTCTTACGGCCAAAGTCATCGACAGTTTAAACAATTCTATTGTTTCGGAAATAATAAATATTATCGTAATAGATACTTTAACAGCGGCAATTACATTTCCTTTAGATAACGATACTATAAATACAGATTCTGCAGTTACAATCCAGACCTTAGCTTCAGGGGGCAAATGGGGAATAAAAAAAGTTGAATTTTTTGCAGACACAGTATATTTGGGTGAAGATTCAATAAGTCCATATAGTTTTACCTGGAACAATCCTGCTGCAGGAAATTATGGTCTTACAGCCAAAGTCATCGACAGTTTAAACAATTCTGTTGTTTCGGAAATAATAAATTTTACTGTAATTGCTGCTTCAAAAGAATTAGTTTCTCTTGGAGGAATTTGGAAATACCAGGATAATGGAACAAACCAAGGAACTGAATGGAAGGAGATTTATTTAAATGATACAACATGGAAAACAGGATATGCAGAATTTGGGTATGGCGACAGCAGTGCAGTCACTTTAGTAAGCTTCGGACCTTCTGCAACTAATAAATACATCACCACATATTTTCGAAAAACGTTTGAAGTGACTGACAAATCAACTATTTCAGGCTTAGAGTTAAGCTTAATCCGCGATGACGGAGCTGTGGTATATATAAATGGCATTGAAGCATATAGGAACAATCTTCCGGCAGGAACAATCTATTACAATACACTTGCACCTTCAATAATTGATGAAAGAGATGAATCAGTTGCTGTTAAGGCAAATTTAAGTTCAGCCTCATTGGTTGATGGAACGAATCTTATTGCAGTGGAAATACATCAAAATGCTGTCACCAGCGAAGATATTAGTTTTAATTTAAAATTGAGCACTATGAGCGGATTAAAAAACATGGATATCCCTCATTCTGATAGTATTCAGCAAAAGACTATTTTGGAAAATACCTATGATATGATTGTTTACCCTAATCCTAATACCGGGCAGTTCACCCTTGAGCTTTGTGTTGAAGATCTGCAGGAAAAGACTCTTGTAATAGAAGTCTCTGATTCATTCGGCACTGTGGTATATCAAAATCAGCCTAAGAAAATAGATGGTTGTATTAAAGAAGCAATTGAGTTGAAATCAAGCCTTCCTGTGGGTATATATTGGATGAAAGTAACAATTGAAGGGAAAACTCAAACATCAAAGATATTATTAACTAAATAATGTTTAATGATGTACATATTGCATGGGTATGGCAAATTATCCCTATTTAGCGTCTGTCCATACAGTCAAGAGTCTGAACTATAATGTTCGAGTTTGAGGCTTTCGTAGTTTTGAAAATCAGGAGTTTACTTTTGTAAATGAAGATTTTTAAAACAAGAATAACGAAGAAACAGGACATTATAGACTGACTCTATTTATGGTTCAAGGCCTAATAGATTTTAAAATTTGATAGTTATTATACTGGAAATTTGCAGTAGACCATATTTTGATCTTTTTGAATTTAATTCATTAAACCGGTTTTTATTATTGTATTTGTCCGGGGTATAACATTCATATTTGACCTATAAGGAATTCACTCCTACCGAAAATCAGAATAATAGATATTCACTTGATATAATTTTGAAATTTTTTCCTTTTGTAAAAGATTCCAATAATCCCAAAAAAATGTATGAAAATTCATTGAACCCTAATCACAAATATCATTTGAATAATAGTCATCAATTAAGATCAATAAATTAATTATGAAATATTTACCTTCAAAAAACAGCACTTATATTTATATAGCTATTATATCAACAGCTGCGGCATTGGCTTATACAGGCTATTCAAAATATTTCAAAACTCCTGATACTTCACAGGAAGAAAACCTTTCAATTTCAGAAACGACTCCTTTACCTAATGCTGCTGTACCTTTAGGAATAGATGAATCCTCATCAGCTTCTGCATCCTCGCAGCCAAAAAATATAACTAACACTGGTCCTATTGTAAAGCTGTCATCTGTCGTTGTGACCTCTGCAAGAGCGACGTTTGCGATAATAGGAGATTATGGTTTAGAAAGTTCAAACGAAGCCGGGGTTGCAGATTTGGTAAAATCATGGAATCCGGATTTTATAATTACTGTGGGAGATAATAATTATGAAAATGGCGCAGCCAGCACGATAGATGCTAATATTGGACAATATTATCATAATTATATTTATCCGTATACTGGAAGTTACGGTACTGGTGCATCTTCCAATAAATTTTTCCCTTGTATAGGTAATCATGACTTAATAACAAACAATGGGAGTCCTTACTATCAATATTTTACTTTGCCTGGAAACGAAAGGTATTATGATTATGTAAAAGGCAATATTCATTTTTTTGTTCTGGATAGTGATCCAAGTGAACCAGATGGTACCAGCAGCACTTCCACCCAAGGCGTGTGGCTTAAAAATAAACTTCAGGCCTCAACATCCAAATGGAATGTCGTTTATTTCCACAATCCGCCTTATTGTTCTGATGCAGTTATAGGCAGTCAGGCTTATATGCGGTGGCCTTTTAAAAGTTGGGGAGCCCATGTTGTTTTAGTAGGCCATTCACATGTATATGAGAGATTGATGGTTGGCGGTTTACTATATTTTGTTAATGGTTTGGGCGGTAGAAATATACATGGTTTTAAACCTTCTCCATTGCCCGAAACCGTGTTTCGTTATAATTCAAATTACGGTGCAATGCTTTGTAAGGAATATACTGATTCTCTGTCTTTCAAATTCTATAATAAATCAGGAACTCTTATTGATACATATTATTTAACAAACAGTCAGAATGTTTTAAATGCAGTAATTTCCTCACCTCTGAACAATGCTTCATTTTCTGTAGGAAGTCCAATAACTATAAATGCCTCAGCAAGCGGCAGCACAGGAACAATACAAAAAATTGAATTCTTTGCAGGTGCAGTTAAACTTGGTGAAGATGTAACAAGCCCATATAGCTTTTTATGGAACGATGCGCCAGCCGGTAATTATGCTCTTACAGCAAAGGTGACTGACAGCGGAAACAATACAGCTGTTTCGGCAGTAATAAATATTACTGTTGTGAATACATTAACCGCATCAATTACCTCCCCGGCAAATAACGCTTCTTTTAATACAGGTTCTGCAGTTGTTATAAATGCTGCAGCATCAGGGGGCACCGGCACAATTCAAAAAGTTGAATTTTTTGCAGGAGCAGTAAAGCTTGGTGAAGATTTAACAAGTCCGTATAGTTTTTCATGGAACAATGCGGCAGCTGGTAATTATGCTCTTACAGGAAGGGGTACTGACAGCGGAAACAACACTGTTGTTTCGGCAGTTATAAATATTTCTGTTGCGAATACATTAGCCGCGTCTATTACCTCCCCGGCAAATAATGCTTCTTTTAATACAGGTTCTGCTGTTGTTATAAATGCGGCAGCATCAGGGGGAACCGGAACAATTCAAAAAGTTGAATTCTTTGCAGGAACAGTAAAGCTTGGTGAAGATTTAACAAGTCCATATAGTTTTTCATGGAACAATGCAGCCGCAGGCAATTATGCACTTACAGCCAAGGTTACTGACAGCGGAAACAATACTGTTGTTTCGGCAGTTATAAATATTTCTGTTGCGAATACATTAGCTGCAACTATTACCTCCCCGGCAAATAACGCTTCTTTTAATACAGGTTCTGCTGTTGTCATAAATGCCGCAGCATCAGGTGGAACCGGAAGAATTCAAAAAGTTGAATTTTTTGCAGGTGCAGTAAAGCTTGGAGAAGATTTAGCCAGTCCTTACACTTTTAGATGGAACAATGCTGCTGCCGGTAATTATGCACTTACCGCAAAGGTCACGGACAACGGAAATAATACTGCAGTTTCGGCTGTAAAAAATATTATTGTTACAAACACATTAACGGCCTCTATAATAACCCCTGTAAATAACTCTTCTTTTAGTGTAGGTTCTTCGGTCGCTATTCAGGCTTCGGCATCCGGAGGAACAGGAACAATACAAAAAGTTGAATTTTTTGCAGGTGCAGTTAAGCTTGGTGAAGATTTAGCAAGTCCGTATAGTTTTACATGGAACAATGCTGCCGCCGGTAATTATGCACTTACAGCAAAGGTCACAGACAACGGAAATAATACTGCTGTTTCAGCAATAATTAATATTACTATTAAGTTGGCTGATAAGTTAATAACAGCTATTACTTCTCCGGTAAATAACGCTTCTTTTAGTTCTGATTCTGTAATTATTATTCAAGCAGCAGTGTCTGGCGGATCAGGAGCAATACAAAAAGTTGAGTTTTTTGCCGGTGCAGTTAAACTTGGTGAAGATTTAACAAGCCCATACAGTTTTAAATGGAACAATGTTCCTGCCGGACTTTATGACCTTACTGCCAAGGCCGCCGACAGCCTTAATAATACTGCTGTTTCAGCTGTAATAAATATTACTGTAACTAATCCATTTACAGCTTCAATTACTTCTCCGGCAAATAACGCATCTTTTCGAGCAGACACTTCAATTTCTATACATGCGTCAGCAACAGGCGGTAAAGGAAAAATACAAAAAATTGAATTTTTTGCCGGAGCAGCAAAACTTGGCGAAGACTTATTAAGTCCTTATGATTATATATGGGAAAATGCTTCTGCAGGTATATATTTGCTAACAGCTAAGGCTACAGATAGCTTGAACAATAATGCTGTATCCTCACAAATAAATATTACTGTAAATCCTACTGATACAGCATACAATGTTACTGGTACAATTTCCAGAGAAGTTTGGAATAATGTAAGCGGTACATTAATAAGCTCTATTCCAATCACTACACCTCCAAGTTTAACTGAAGAGCTTTCTATTTTTCAGTCACCTCAGAGTTTTGGAGATAATTATGGCCAGCGAATAAGAGGTTATGTCTGCGCACCTGAAACCGGAAATTATATTTTTTGGATAGCAAGTGATGATAACAGTGAATTGTGGCTCAGCACAAATGAAAAGCCGGATGGCAAAGTAAAAATAGCTTACGTTTCAGGATCTACAAGTCCAAGGCAATGGACAAAATATTCTTCACAAAAATCAGCTTCAATATATCTTATAAAGGGTCAGAAATATTATATTGAAGCATTACATAAGGAAGGTACTATGGCAGATAACTGTGCTGTTGGATGGCAGCTTCCTTCAGGTATTCAGGAAAGACCGATACCAGGCAGCAGGCTTTCACAATTTGAAACTCCTTTTACGCCTCCTTCAATAGAATTAATTTCGGCAGGAGGCAGCTGGAAGTATTTAGATAATGGATCTAACCAAGGAACTGCATGGAGAACTGCTTCATTAAATGATGCATCATGGAAAACAGGAAATGCCGAACTTGGGTATGGCGATGGCGGTGAAGCCACAGTAGTTAGTTTCGGGCCTTCTGCAACAAATAAATATATCACAACATATTTTAGAAAAACCTTCGATGTAACAGATATATCAGCTATTTCGGGCTTAGAGTTAAATTTAATACGTGATGACGGAGCAGTTATATATATTAATGGAGTCGAAGTATATAGAAACAATCTTCCGGGAGGAACAATTTATTATAATACACTTGCACCAACCTATATAGATGGAGACAATGAATCGACTTTTTTGCTGGCTAACATAAGTTCGGCCTCATTGATTAATGGAACAAATCTTATAGCCGTGGAAATTCACCAAAATGCTGTAACAAGCTCAGATATTAGTTTCAATTTAAAATTAAATACTCTGAGCGGGCTGAAAATTTTGAATATCCCGCCTGCAGATGATAGTCATCAGGAAAATCCTATTTTGGAAAATACGTATGATATGATTGTTTACCCTAATCCTAATACCGGGCAATTCAGCCTTGAGCTTTGTGTTGATGATCTGCTTGAAAAAACTCTCGTAATTGAAGTTACAGACTCATACGGCACTGTGATATATAAAAATCAACCAAAGAAAATAAATGGATGTATTAAAGAATCTATAGAATTGAAATCAAATCTTCCTGTTGGAGTTTATTTTATGAAAGTATCAATTGATGATAAAATTCAAACGTCAAAGATTTTGCTGACGAAGTAAATATTGTTTTTTTAATGCTGTTTTGAAAAGGATCAATAAAGTTAATAAACTATAGATATAATATTTTGGTTCAAAATAAATTACTGAACCGAATATTGCAGGATTAAATTTTTTTAATTCCCAAATAAACAACAAACATGAAAAAGATATATTTTATGATTTTATTGAGCTCATTTATTATCAACCTCAGCGCTCAAAATTCCTGGACTAAACTGGCCAATTTTAAAGGCTCCCAAAAAAGACTTGCAGCAGCTTTTTCAATAGGAAACAAATTGTATGTCGGCACGGGCATCGACAGCGCTTCGGGAGCTTCAAATGATTTCTGGGAATATGATCCAGCTTTAAATAAATGGACAAGAAAGGCTGATTTTTCAGGAGGTCCAAGATTTGGTGCAATAGGCTTTTCCATTGCCGGTAAAGGTTATATTGGCCTGGGTTCGAATGGAACCAGGAAATTGCTTAACGATTTATGGGAATATGATCCAGCAGCAGACAAATGGACACAAAAATCAAGCATGGGAATATCAGGAAGGGTTTATGCTGTGGGGTTTTCAATTGGAGGGAAGGCTTATGCAGGAACTGGAGATATGGGGCAGGGGAATTTTGCAAAAGATTTTTGGGAGTATGATCCTGTAAATAATTTATGGACAAAAAAAACGGATTTCCCCGGTGAAGAAAGGCAAATGGCAGTCGGCTTTAATATCGAAACAAATGGATATTTGGGAACAGGATTATCAAAAAACGGAAATAAAAAAGATTTTTGGGAATTCAATCCTCAAAACAATTCATGGACTAAAAAGAAAGATTTTAGCGGAACTTCCAGATATGGAGCGGCTTCATTTTCCATTAGTAATAATGGATACTTAGTTTCAGGATGGGACATATCTCCTTTACAGGATTTGTGGGAATATTACAGCATCAATGATAAATGGGGCAAAAAATCAAATTTTGCCGGCGTTCCAAGATTTAATTCTATAAGTATATCCGCATCAAATAAAGGTTATTTTGGTTTAGGCTGCGGCAAATCTGAAAAAGATGATTTCTGGGAGTTTAAATAGAGTCTGCCTTTAATGTCTATGATACAAAACATTTCACGTAAAGAACGCAAAGAATTTCGCAAAGAGCGCAGAATTATGAAAACACAGACTTTGCATCCTTTGCGTATTTTTTTCTTTGCGGCCTTTGCGTGAAACTCCGGCAATATTGAATGATACAAAACGACAGACTTTTCGTCAAGAATGATATTGCCGATTAAAGACATTGTCATAAAATTAAACCATATCCCTTATGAAAAATTTGGGAAGGCAGAAATGGG
>CAISYK010001262.1 GCA_903889605.1 uncultured Bacteroidota bacterium | reverse complement strand
TCGTTCCTCACAAAAAGGATTTCCGCTTCAATCCATAACGCAGCATTGATGATGAAGATTCTTAATACATCTATAAATAGTTCTCCGAAACATGTTCAAATAATAAAATAAGTTGAACTTGAACAAGCATCAGTTTTATTATTCCACAAAATGTTTAGAGTTAGTTGAAATATTTTTTACTGTCCAGTTTATTTTTTTTTCAAACTCAAATTTGCGGAATTTGCATTCTTTCTTTTCGCAGATTTTACATGAAAAATCCAGACATCCGTCGGCATGAACAAATACTTCAACGCTGTCACCAAACTCTTCACTTACAATTTTCTCTAATTTATCTATTTCATTATGTCCTTCATGAATATTCAGATACCATGGAATAGTTAAATGGCAGTCAAGATGCAGAGTTCCGCCGTATTTTATAATCCGTAAATTATGTAAATCTATCCAATTTTCCTGCCTCACATTCTGGCAAAGTTTTACAACTTTTTTCAAAAGTTCATCATCAGCTTCATCCATTATTCCGCCGATGGCGCTTCTCAAAATTTTGTATCCTGATACAACAATTATCAATGCAAAAATAAATGCAACTACACTGTCTATCCATGTATAATGGGTAAAGTAAATCAGTACCAAACCAATTACTATTCCTAACGTTGCGTATGTATCCGACTGCATATGTCTTCCGGTAGCAATCAGTGCAAGTGAGTTATTCTTTTTACCGTTTATTATTGAAAATCTACCAACAGCAAAATTTAAAACACCCGTTAAAGCCACCAGGTAAATTCCATAATCAAGCTGTTTTAGTTCATGCGGATTTTTTAAATTATTTATTGCTTCATAGATGATTATAAAACTTGAAACGATCATTAAAGTTCCTTCAACGGCAGCTGAAAGAAACTCTATTTTACCATGCCCATAAGGATGGCTTATATCTTTTGGCCTTGAAGATATATATAAACTATAAAGACCAATAAAACCGCTTATTACATTTATTGTATATTCTAATGCATCTGTTAAAATGGCAACCGAATTTGTGAAATACCAAGCCATTAATTTAATAATAAACATTACAACAATAAAAGCTGTAAGATTTTTTTGAATTCTAAAATTTTCTTTTGTTTTCGTCATTCTGTTTTATATTGAAAATTTACACTATTTGAGTGCAGGTATTTTATTTTTTTAATTCTGAATACAACAAATCTCAAACTTATTTCAATGTCACCAAGAATATGCTCTATTAAAAATATGTGTTAACTTTCTTTTGAAACATTTGAATAATAAGAATCAAAAACAAGCAGTTTTTGAAGTATGTTCTGATGCTCTTTTCCAATTCTTAAATTATCCTTGAGCAAATCAGAGTGATTTCCGCAAATGTAAGATTTATAGTGTTTATCATTCCGTTTTTTGTGGAAATTTTTACAAAATTTACAAATACATCAGCAAAAATATCAGCATTCTTAATGTTTTGAAAAGAGCATCTGCAAATATATTAAATAGTCGAGTTTTTTATTATTTAATACTTTCCAGATTTTAGATACATTTATTCGTAAAGCGTTTTTATTCTAAAGCAATTTTTTTTGTGTAAATATTCCGTCCGTCCAGAATTTTAATAAAATAAATTCCTTTTTTTCTGCTGCTGATATCAATTGCTGATATTGCATCTGCCGTAGAGTTTTGATATATTTTTTCTCCCAGCATATTATAAATTTCTAAAATATATTTTTTTGATAACTGAAGGCTGGGGCATGTAAGATTAAATTTTCCATCGCTTGGATTTGGTGAAACAATTATGCTTTCTTTTTCACCAGATTCTTCATCAACATGAGTAACAGATGAGCAAATGATTGTATTTAATGTATCCCAAAGCACGTCCGATTGAGGAACACAATCTTGTTTGTAATACCACCAGAAATAGCCTCCGATATATCCTGGTGTTGAAATATTCATTTCATAATAATGATGCATCATTGCCGCTTTATTTGTTGCTACAGCAGTGCCGCATTCTCCCATTCCCAGTTTAGAATTCGGAAAAATCACATGCAGGCTGTCAAATATTGACTGCCAGTCGGGCTGCAAATTATTGCAGTCATCCTCGTAGTAACTCACCAGCAAATAATCCAGCCCTTGTTTTATATTCGAAGTAATATTTGCATTGACCCAGGTAAACATTTCGTTTTGCGGATTACTCCAGCAGTTATCATTATAATACAAAGTGAGCGCTGTTTTTTTCCCGGCAGAATGGACTATGTTAAAAGCATCTGAAATTTTAACAGCAACGGAATCTGTATTTCCAAGCCACTCTCCATTTACTTCATTGCCTATTTCCCAAATGTCCACATCATTAAGAAACTGATTCAAGTATTCATGTGTTCGGCTTATATAGGCCGGAATAGTGTAATTGGCCATATAATAACTGTCCAGTATTTCACCCATTACAAAAGATGCATCACTAATAGAATCTACAGCATCAATATAATCAACGGCAGGAATTTGGTCAAAGACTATGCGGGTTGTCATTTTTCTGCAGTGCATAGACAAGGAATTTCTTATATCGTTCAGGTTTGAAATATCATCAATGGTTACTCCGTAAATTTTGGTTGTGTCAATAATTTGTTGTGCAGGCAAATGCTGTAACAGAACAAATGAGAAAAACAAAACAGCATAAAATTTCTGAATACTTCCGAAAATATATGTGTATAATTTATTTTTTATTAAGGCTTGGTGTTTCTCCATAAGTCTGTCATTTGAGGATAAAATAGGCCCGTTGGTAAATAATAGCGATTATTAAAAACTCATTTAAATCTGCGTATCAGCATTTCCGAAAGGATTATAAAAATTACATTTTCTGAAACCGTGAATGATAAATGCTGCTGCCAACTGAAATAACTGCAATATAAGATCCCGGTTTTAAAGCTCCTACATCAAGCTGAGGAGTACTGCAGTTTTCTTTTTTCAAAATTAGTTTTGAATACATATCATAAACTTCAACAGAGAAATTTACATCAATATTAAAATTCAATAAATCGGCAGCTGGATTTGGAAATATTGTAATAGACATATCTTTTTTGCTTAATTCGGGCACCGAGGTAGTAGAGCTGCAGTTGGGCGGAGAAGCTTGTGTGTTAGTCTGCTTTGCTCCATTCACAACGAACCAATCTTCCCACGAACCGCCGCTGCCAGTGTTCCAGTTACTAAGTTTAAAAGAGTTTGCCCCTGAAGGTGTGCCCGGCACTTTATAAACTTTTACAGCTTGTGAATTGCGGTTCCAGGTGAGCGGTTGAGAGGCAGCACAAATTTCGGGAGCATTAGGCTGCACACAGTTGGATTGCAGAAAATATGCAAACTCCTGGTAATTTGGATAATCTCCATATACCCGTGCCGTTCCATTAGTATCAATGCATACCGCCACATATTCATTGCATGCAATGCCATATACAGCAGGCACACTATAATCCTGCAGGATACGGGCTAAAAAGGTGATATGCCTTCCGCTTCTATCAGGGTTATCATAATGTGTATCAGTTATTACATTATTAAGCCAAGGGTTAAAAATAAAATCGTCTTTAAGCAGGGCCACACTTGTATCATAAGGATTTGCAAGCACTGTTGCCGGCACTGCCGAACCGTTTTGCGCTGTATTAACAATATGACCTAAGATAGCCATTCCTGCAGATGTTCCGCCGACGGGAATCTTTTTTACATTGATTAAATAGTTGATTGTTGAGTCGATAGGAGTGTGCTTCCAGTATGATACATAATCCCACTGGTCGCCGCCTGCAAACCAAAGAGCTTCTGCATTCTTCAATTGCCGAATAACATACGGATCATTTGATGCTGACGAATTATTGAAAACTATTGTCTGCACCGAGTTAACAGTAACGCCTAATTGCGAATACATATAATCATTATAGCCATCGCTGCCTGTGGCCCGCAAAACAACTATATCACCTCCGCCGCTATGCTGTAAAAACCAAATCATAGCGCTGTCATTTTCCGTTGCCCCTCCCATTAACACGGTAACACCAGAAGTTGGTGCTGTAACATCTAAGGTGTCGCCTGTAAAATAGCTCGTATAACTTTGGGCTTTTGCACCAATTACGAAAATCAAAATTGAAAAAGAAAATAGTAATTTTTTCATATAGTGTTTTTTACAAATTATTTTTTTTAGCGGCAGTATAATATTTAAAAGCAAATGGAAATATTTTATTTGTCGTCATGATTAAAATATCTATTCCAATTTATTTTAGTAAAGATATTTAGCTGAAATATTAATAAAAGTATTTATGCTTCATTCATTGATAATGATGCGTTAGGGATCCCTTCGGCAGGCTCAGGATAAATTCCGCGTAAATCCTTTTTGTGAGGAACTAACAAAAAGATTGAAGCGGAAAGCCCGACCGTTTCTTTTTTAAGAAAGGGAACGCCCAAATAAAATTATATTTTGTCAAACTTACGCCTTTAAACATTACTATTTATCAAGAAAAGCAAAGTTAGAAATCTCATTTAGTTATAAAAGAAGTCTGAATCACATTAACTGCGGCTCCTCTCTTTTCATCATCAAAAAATATATAGTAACAACAAGTACTCCAACAGCAGCAACGAAAAAAGTTACAGATGGGCTGAAAGTAACCCATAATAAACCGGCAATACTGCTTGCCAACAAGGCTGCAAAGCTCGCACAGCTTGCATAGAAACCAATAGCTGTCGCTGTTTCAGAGTGAGGAACTATTTTAGCTATCCATGCTTTTGAAACGCCGTCGGTAGCTGCAGCATAAATACCGTATATAAAAAATATAACATACAGCATCATTTCATCCCGGACAAAAACTATTCCTCCATATACAGCTGCAAACAATATTAAACCGATCACAAAAGTGGGTTTCATCCCTATTTTGTCGGCCAAAGAGCCCATTGGAAAAGCGAACAAAGCAAATACTAAATTGTAGAATACATATACTCCAATAATATGCAAATCACCGATGCCGATGTTTTTTGCCATTAATAATAAAAATACGTCAGAGCTGTTGAATAGGGCAAAAAGCAATAATCCAACAACTGTTTTTTTATAATCTGCGTCAGCAATTTTCCAATACGCAAAATAAGAAAAGAAACTTCCTTTTGCGATTTTCACTACAGGAACCTTTTGTTTTTCTTTAACAATAAATGTCAGCGCGGCACCTATTAATCCTGGAGCGAATGCAATAAAAAACAGTTCTTTGTAATGTGCTGGATAAAAAAACAAAAATGTTAATGCCAGCAAAGGCCCGATAGCAGCCCCTAAAGTATCCATTGCTCTGTGAAGACCAAACACTTTACCTTTGTTTTCTTTTGAGCTCTCATCCGAAAGCATAGCGTCTCTTGCACTTGTGCGGATCCCTTTCCCAAGCCTGTCAGTGCTCCTTACAAATAAAATCCATACAGGATAAGTAAAAACAGCCATCAATGGTTTAGAAATGCTGCTCAATAAATAGCCAAGTTTTACAAAAGGCAAACGCTGCCCCTTCTCATCAGATAACTTCCCAAAATATCCTTTTGAAATTCCAACTACCGCTTCCGCGACACCTTCTAATATGCCTATCCATAAAGCAGTAAAACCAATCGTTTTGAGATATATGGGCATTACAGGATACAGCATTTCACTCGCAATATCAGTGAACAAACTCACAAAAGAAAGTATCCAAATGGTTCGTGTGAAGATTTTTTGATTATTCATTTTTATAATTTTTACCGAAAATACACTGAGACGCAGCGTTAAAGCTTTACGCCTTTGCGTCGCCGCAGTAATTTTATTTATTTTACCAAAAATGAAATAGGTTTCCCTGTACATCCATTTGGGAATTGAATATTCAGCATCATTGCTAGAGTTGCGGCGATATCAGTAATATAGACCTGCTCGGCTGAACTCCCTTGTTTAATATTCCAGCCATAAAAAATTAAAGGAACATGTGTATCATAACTATACGGCGAACCATGAGATGTTCCTGTTTTTGAAAAATCCATCCAGGCAGGCAGGTAATTTACCAATATATCGCCCGAACGATTTGCATTATAGCCTTTCTGCATTAAATATCTGGAGCCTTCATTAAATGAAGTATTATTTAATGCTGAGGCAGTGAGCACTTCTGAAACCCCTGCCATATTCTGTAGAAATTGAGAAGCCTTTTCCTGCACTTGCTGTAATTCTAATTTTTTATCAACAATTACCTTGTGATTCAAATACATTTGCTGGTTTATATAAGAAAGCACAAGCGTATCTCCATAAGTAATTAATAAGTAATTTTTCAAATCTTTCAATATTTTTTCTTCATTTACATAACCGGCAGGGACTTTCAAATCCATTAAATATGACGGCACTTCAGGTGCAGCATGGTCGGCTGTTAAAAAAACCAAAACATCTTTTTTTCCTATCTGCTTATCCAAAAATTTCAATAATTCAGCAAGGTCTTTATCTAAACGTAAATAATCATCTTCCTGCTCAACTGAGCTTGGGCCATAAGTATGTCCAATATAATCAGGAGGTGAAAAAGAAACAGCTAGAAAATCCGTTGCAGCTGATTTTCCAAGGTTTTCATTTTTAATTACTTCAATTGCAAAATCTTTTGTTAAGGAATTTCCAAAAGGAGTACTGCGGATCATATTAAATCCGCCGTTCGCAGCCATAAGCTGAGGTAAATTATGCGGAAATACAGGTTTTGTTTCACCCTTAGCAATATATTCATATTTATTATCATCCGGCAAACTTTCAGTGTATTGCTCGATCGGCAGAAGGGTATTCCATGGCTGCGACAAATATTTTTTTGCCAATTCCTTTTTATTAAAATCCTGCACCCATGATGGCAGCTCCTTCATATAATATGTACTTGTAATAAAACTGCCGGTACTTCCATCATACCAATAAGCTGCGTTAGCAATATGTCCGGCAGGCATAATAGCGGCTCTATCCTTTAAGGCAATACCAATTACTTTAGATTTCATGTTTGATGAAATGCGCAGTTCATCAGTTATTGTAGTTGTAAGATTATTTACCGGCGACCGCATTCCTTCAACTTCTGAGGTTCCAACACCCTTCACAGCATCATCCTCTGCGCAGTATAAATATTTACCGGTCTTTTTATCAAACCAATCATTTGCAATAATGCCATGAACAGCGGGTGTTGTTCCTGTATAAATAGAAGTATGTCCGGGGCCGGTATAAGTTGGAACATAATTGAAATTAGTGTTTCTGCAGAAAAATCCCTCATTAACTAAACGCTTAAAACCATCGCTGCCGAATTTATCCCAATAACGGTATATATAATCATAACGCATTTGATCCACAACAATCCCTACCACCAATTTTGGCTTGGAAGGAGCATTTGATGCGGTTGTTATTTTAACTGGTGCTTGAGCAAAAAGATTTAACGTAAAAACACAAGCTATTAAAGTAATGGGATATTTCATGTTGTTTCTTTGATGTTATTTTTACAATTTACACAAAGATATACCATTTTTGAACTAAAGGTTTTGAATTTGGTGTTATAGAATTATAGAAGGTATTAAAACTGGAAAGAAATATCAGTAATTTTTTTGCAGAGAAAAAAACAATATTTAAGAGTTTTCAGATGGGATTGAAAATCATAAATGAAATTTTAAATGAAATATT
>CAISYK010001261.1 GCA_903889605.1 uncultured Bacteroidota bacterium | reverse complement strand
TCATTTCGGCATGGATAAAGTTAAGGAACGTATAATCGAGCATCTGGCAATACTAAAATTAAAAGGCAACATGAAATCACCGATATTATGTTTATACGGCCCTCCTGGAGTTGGTAAAACATCATTAGGTAAAAGTATTGCAGAAGCGTTAGGTCGTAAATATGTACGCATGAGCTTAGGCGGCTTACGTGATGAAGCAGAAATAAGAGGACATCGTAAAACATATATCGGCGCCATGCCCGGACGTGTTTTACAAAATATTAAAAAGGCCGGGAAATCGAATCCTGTTTTTATTTTGGATGAGATTGATAAAGTTGGAAATGAGTTTCATGGTGATCCTTCATCTGCTTTATTGGAAGTTTTAGACCCGGAACAAAATAATACCTTCTACGATAATTATGTAGAAATGGATTATGATTTATCCAAGGTTCTTTTTATTGCAACGGCAAATTCATTGAGCAGTATTCAGCCTGCTTTACGCGATAGAATGGAGATCATTGAAATTAACGGATATACAATCGAAGAAAAAATTGAAATTGCCAAACGCCATTTATTGCCTAAACAAGTTGAAGAACAAGGTTTGAAGAAAGGCCAGATTGAATTGAATGAAGCTATTTTTGAATACCTTATCGAAAATTACACACGTGAATCAGGTGTACGCGGATTGGAAAAGGTGATAGCAAAAATTGTGCGGAATGCCGCTAAATCAATAGCAATGGAGCAGAAGTATAATGTTAACGTAGAAATAAAAAACCTCGTAAAAATACTTGGTCCGGCTCACGCAAAAGACAGATACCAGGGCAACGATGTTGCTGGTGTTGTAACAGGTTTAGCATGGACATCTGTTGGGGGGGATATTTTATTTATCGAAACCAGTATCACTAAAGGGAATGGAAAGCTCACATTAACAGGTAACCTGGGCGAGGTAATGAAGGAGTCGGCGGTTATTGCTTTGGAATATATTAAAGCACACAGCAGCATACTTGGTTTAAAACCCGAAGTGTTTGACAAATGGAATATTCATATTCACGTTCCTGAAGGCGCAACACCTAAAGATGGTCCGAGTGCAGGTATAACAATGCTTACTGCCATTGCGTCGGCTTTTACACAGCGCAAAGTGAAGCCAGAACTGGCTATGACAGGTGAGATTACATTACGCGGACGGGTTTTGGCAGTAGGAGGCATCAAAGAAAAAATATTGGCGGCAAAACGTGCTGGCATTAAAGAAATTATTTTATGCATCGACAACAAAAAAGATATTGATGACATTAAAAAAGAGTATATCAAAGATTTGAAATTTCATTATGTAGAAAAAATGATTGATGTAGTAAAACTGGCGCTGCTAAAGGAAAAAGTAGATAATCCTATTGATTTTAAGATTAATGATGATAGGAAGAAAAATTATGAACTTACACATAAAAACTAGCAGTTTTTTTAATAAATAATTGAGGATTTGATAAAATTACTTTTATTCATTTTACTAAACCAACAGCAAAAGAAACAACAAATGTTCTTCCGACTAAGCTGAAGAACATTTGTTGTTTATGATAAAGAAAATAATCCTTTCTAAATCAATTATTGTTGATGCTACCCATACGTTATCGCGATCAAATCCATTCTCAGCAAATGAAGTTTTAAGAGAACGCTCAAAGCAAATCGAAAAACTATTTATATGTACGATGAAGACTGGAAGGAGCGCATGCCGAGAAAGAATATTGGCAATGACTTAGAAAAAGAGTTAGTTTATTGCAAAGAGCTAGAACGAATTGTTGAGAAAGATCAATCTATCAGCTCAATTCCTGCGGTACAAGAGAAATTAAATATC
>CAISYK010001260.1 GCA_903889605.1 uncultured Bacteroidota bacterium | reverse complement strand
ATTCCAGCTCATTCCGCATTTTATAAACTAAATCATCATCTGCATTTAATATTGCATAACCGTTTTCCATTGTTGTAAGAGGCACAGCAATCTTAACTTTAGCCATATCCTCAAGAGTATGAATATCTTTTAGTCCAAGGTGATCTTCAGTAATATTTGTAACAATGCTGATATCACACATATCAAAACCTAATCCTGAGCGTAATATTCCGCCTCTTGCACATTCTAATACTGCAAAATCAATAGTTGGGTCGTGCAGAACAGTTCCGGCACTTATGGATCCTGTGCAGTCACCGTAACATACCGCATAATCCTGAATATAAATACCGTCAGTAGTAGTATATCCAACTTTATGTCCGCCGGCATGTTTTGCGATATGAGCAATAAGCCGCGTAGTTGTAGTTTTTCCGTTTGTACCCGTTACTGCAATCACTGGTATCCTGCCGTTATCATTGCCAGGAAAAATCATTTCTATAATTGGTTCTGCCACATTTCTTGCTAAACCATCTGTGGGATATAGATGCATACGTAGGCCAGGGCAGGCATTTACTTCTACAATTCCGCCAATATCACGTGTTAGAGGGACGTTAATACTGCCTGCAACAATATCAATTCCGCAAATATCTAATTTTAAAATACGAGCAGCTCTTTCAGCTAAAAATACATTATATGGATGCACCATATTTGTTACATCAGCAGAAGTTCCGCCTGTGCTTATATTAGCAGTATCCTTTAATAATAAAATTTCATCAATCAGAAGAACCGATTCCAAAGTAAGCTTCTTTTTAATTAATATGTTCTGCGTTATTTCATCTATTTTTATTGCGGTTAAAAACTTTTCATGGCCTTCTCCTCTATTTGGATCCAAGTTGGTTTTTTCAATCAATTGTGAAATGTTTGATTTGCCGTTACCGCATATCATTGCAGGAGTGCGCTTTGCTGCAGCAACCAATTTATAATTAACAAGCAGTAAACGAAAATCAAAACCTGAGATGAACTCTTCAATAATCACTTCATGGGATTCCAATTTTGCAATTTTAAATGCAGCAATTGCCTCCTCAATGTTTTGAATATTAGTGCAAACTCCTCTGCCGTGATTTCCATCAATTGGTTTTATAACTAATGGGAAACCTACTTTTTCAGCTTGCATTTTTACATCTTCTTCATCAAAAACCAGCACTCCTTTTGGAACAGGTATATAAGCGCTTGCTAATAATGCTTTTGTTTCTTCTTTGTCGCAAGCTATTTCAATGCCTATTCCACTGGTGGAATCCGCCATTGAAGCACGTATCTTTTTTTGTTTATAACCATAACCAAATGTTATCAAAGAGCTTGAATTCAGCCGTTTATAAGGAATATTCCGTTTAACAGCTTCATTTACAATAGATGCAGTGCTGGGACCCAAATTTTGGTTTGAAAATATACTTTTTAACTCGGCAAGATCTTCCTCAATATTATATTGTGAGCCTTGCACTAAGGCTTGAGCAATTCTCACTGAAGCGTCCGCAGCAAACCGTCCGGCATTTTCCAATTCATAAGAAAAAACAACATGATATACCCCATCGGTTATTGTGGAACGAGTTCTTCCATATCCGCAGTTCATTCCTGCAAGATATTGAATTTCTAATGCGATATGTTCAATAACATGGCCCATTAGTGTTCCATTTTCCACTCTTTCAAAAAAACCTCCTTCGTAATTTTCAGAACAACGATGAGTTTGTAAAGACGGAATTAATTCTTTCAGCCGGTCTATAAAACCAGGGATTTTGTTTGTAGTAATATTTCCAAGGTTTTCAAGATCTAATTTGACAACTATCAGT
>CAISYK010001259.1 GCA_903889605.1 uncultured Bacteroidota bacterium | reverse complement strand
TTTTATGGTGAAAATTCTTTTTTTATTCCCTGTCATCAAAATTTAAATGAAAACGATATTGAATATTTTATTAACGTCTTAAAAAGCTATTTGCAGTTAAAAAGCAAATTCTAAAATTATGAATAAGCTATCAAAATATGAAAAGGATTATTCTTCTTTGCCATTTGAAAATATTCTTAGAAAATATAGAATAAAAAATTTATGTGCGTTTTTGAATGTTTCTCCCCATCAAAACATTCTGGACATTGGCTGTGGTAATGACCCAATTTATACATACTTTAATGACTTTACTAAGGTAACAGTTATTGAACCTGGTCAAGCTTTTTATAAGAACGCTCAAAAACTAGCTAAATCAAATTCAAAGATACAAATTGTAAATGATTTCGTTGAAAACACAGTCGATCTTTGGAAATCTGAATCGTTTGATTTTATTATTATTGGTGGATTTTTACATGAAATTCATAACCCAGATGAAGTGCTTGCTGCAATTAATAAAATATCTTCTAATCATTCTTTGGTCTACTCCTATGTGCCAAATTCAAAATCCTTTCACCGTCTTTTGGCATTCGAAATGAGCATCACTGACAGTATTTATCAAAAATCCGGGCATGACAAATTATTTAATAGACAAAATAATTTTGATTTACAGTCATTTAATGAATTACTTGAAAAAAACGGGTTCCAATGTATTGATAAGGGCTCATATTTCGTAAAGCCATTTACTCACAACCAGATGGGGGAACTCATAAAGAAAAATATTTTTGATAGTACTATTTTTGATGGCTTGGATAAGATGATTAAATATTTGCCAGAATTTGGCTCGGAGTTGTATGTTTTATTTAAGTTAAACGATCAAATAAATAGACCCTAAAAAACAGAATCTTTGCTTTAGAAATAATCAAGAATATTTAGCACATATTTGATTTGGGAAGGAGCTTTTCGACATAAAAATGTAAAAGCAATAACTTTCGCAAGGATGGTGTCGTTAAATCAAACCAACGATATTTGTGTAAGGATTGTAAACACTTCTTCGCCGTCGAAAAAATTGGCAAAAATTGGCAAACCGAACAATCTGAAAAAGGATGCCTTGATATTGTATCTTGAAGGCCTTGGCTTTCATTCAATTGGAAGAGTGCTACATGTGAGCCATGTGGCTGATTTAATTGGATAAAATTATTTGGAGAAAAGCTGGACGAATTTCGAAATCCATCAGATATCCAAGTGATGGAGGTTGATGAAATACATCAATAATACATGTTGATCTATTCTATAAAACTACTAATGTTTTCGTGGAATAATAATTTAGCTATACTATAATGAACCACCCGGCCGCAACCCAATGGGGTATCAGAATTCTGAATTCTGAATTCTGAATTTTATCATCAACAGAAGTGAGTACCAAAATACTCAGCAAGCTGGGAATTTAACCCAAAAGAGATTAAATTCTGTGGCATAAATAACAAACACCATCGTCATGATCAAGTTTCTCGACTTAAAAGCGATTAACGACAGTTTTGAACCAGATTTGTCGCTGGCCATAAAACGAGTACTCGATTCGGGCTGGTATTTACTGGGTAACGAAGTAGAAGCCTTTGAACTGGAATATAGCAAGTTTATTGGTACAAAACACTGCATTGGCGTCGCCAATGGATTAGACGCACTGCGCTTGATACTAAAAGCATATATTGAAATGGGGATAATGAAAGAGGGTGATGAGATCATTGTCCCTGCCAATACTTATATCGCCACAATATTGGCTATTACTGATAACCGTCTAAAGCCGGTACTGGTAGAACCCAATATCAATACTTACAATATTGACCCCTTTAAAATAGAGGAAAAAATAAATGAGCATACGAAAGGGATCATGATTGTCCACCTCTATGGGCAAAATTCTATGCACTCAGAAATCCAGAGGCTGGTGACGAAATATAACCTGCAACTTATTGAAGATAATGCCCAGTCTTCTGGGTGTTTTTATGGTAGTCAAAGAACAGGGGCACTTGGACATGCAGCTGGCCATAGTTTTTACCCTGGTAAGAATCTTGGTGCCTTAGGCGATGGCGGAGCAGTAACCACAAACAATGATGAGCTGGCTAATGTAATACGTTCTTTAGCCAATTACGGATCATCAAAAAAATATTTCAACGACTATCAGGGAATTAACTCCCGCCTGGACGAAATACAGGCTGCCATACTTCAGGTAAAACTCAAGCGCCTCGATATAGACAACCAGCACCGCTATGAAATAGCCAAATATTACTGCAAAAATATCATCAACTCAGATATAATTTTGCCAGTCCAGAAAGATTTTTTTAACGTTGATTTTTTCTCAGGGAACAATAGGGTATTTAACCAATCTCATGTATGGCATCTTTTTGTTATACGACATAATCAACGCGACAAGTTGCAGAAATACCTTAATGATAAAGGCATACAAACCATAATCCATTACCCGGTACCATCTCATAAACAATTGGCCTATAAGGAGTGGAATAAATTATCTTTTCCGATAACAGAAAAAACACACAATGAAGTCTTGAGCCTGCCAATCAATCATCTTATAAAAATAGAAGATTGTAAAATGATAATCAATAATTTAAATACATATAACAAATGAAAATAAAGTCCACTGTAATTAAATGTTTTAAGGCTTTTCTTCACAAAAATGGATTCCAGATAGTCAAAGAAGAGGACATGAAAATGTTAACTGCACATTATTGGAATGTTTCTATTAAAAAGAAAAATAGTAAGAAAATAGATAAAATTGATTCGATAGTCTTTTCGAAGGATAGAGCTATGCAGTTACATGCTTTTTTAG
>CAISYK010001258.1 GCA_903889605.1 uncultured Bacteroidota bacterium | reverse complement strand
CAATGCTTCTGATCAATATTATATTCTTGATAGGACATATATTGAAACTTATTCTGGTTACGCAGGAATATCATTTCTATTCTAATAGTTTTTGATTAAGCTTTGCAGTTAAAGCTTTGTTTTATATGTATTGCTTGTTATTGTTGACTTTGGCAAAAAAGCAATAAAACAAGATTATAAATAATTGAAAATTTCGGCTGAAAAGTTAAAATGAAAAAATAGTAATTTGCTGAAATCTATATCGTTAAATTGTTGAAATTAAACGTTTATAAACTTTTCCTATACGTTCCTTGGTTCCTTGAATTTCTTTGTTATTCTTAATTTAATTTTGAATTGTTAAACGAAATTAAATAAACAGTACTAACAATTTAATTCTAAAACGCCATGAATAAGAACCTTGAAACCCGCAGCAGCCTAAACAGTAATGCAGAAGCAAATGGAGCATTATCTTTTTTATTGGCAATATCTACTTTAGTAATCATATTCGGCTGCATCTTTAACGCACTATTAAATTAAATCAACTTAAATATAAAAGACTTTTGAATAATTATTGCAGCCAAAATAATTTTCCAGAACTAAATGATTAATAAATATGATTTCAGCCAGGTAGCCGATTAAAATACAAATTATTTTATAGAAAAATTGTATGCAATTCCCGGAGACAGGTAAACCATATTATCCCAGCTGCTGACCTGCATAATAAGATCAATTTTGTTAATAGAACAAACGAAGCCTCCGCCGTATTCAATGAAAACATGGTGAGGATTATATTGTCCCAAGCCAGCAACTGCAAATCCTTTAATTGAGCCTATTGGAAAGTAAACAGCTGTTTTCAGCTCATAATAGTAATTGTCGATTCGCTCACCGCCGAAAAGTGATTTATCTATATTCATACGTCCAGCGTTGAAGCCGAATGTCATGTTTTTTACACATACACCAAGTTCGAGTGACGGATATGAGTTTTGTTTAAAATTATCTCCTGTAGACATTGAAACTGAGCCGGCAAAATAGCAATCTAATGATTTTTTTGTGCTATCGGTTTGAGCAAAAGTGCTCAAAGCAATAATTGAAAATGCGGTAATAAAAATCTTTTTCATTCAGTTTTTTTTAATAATATTTATTACTTTTCGCCAAAAGATTGATATTTTTTTCCGTCAGCGCTGCAAAGATAATTTTATTATTTAAATTCCATAATTGTGTTTGCTCGGAAAAGTCTTTTTTGACACCAATTTCACGAAAATTATTTCACGCAAAGGGCGCCAAGAAAGAAAATTTGCGAAGGCTGCCAAGTTTTTTTTTAGGGATTTACCAGCACTCCCGCGAAATAATTTGAGTGAATTTTTTTTATATTCAGTTGAGATAAGCACTAATTTACCCGTAGTTTCGGTGAATTAATATTAGATGTATTGATGGCGCTCTCTATGATAATGCGGCGTTATGGATTGAAGCGGAAATCCTTTTTGTGAGGAACGAACAAAAAGATTGAAGTGAAAAGCCCGCCCCATTCTTTTTTAAGAATGGGAAACGCCCAAACAAATCTTAAAAATCACCATTCTCAATTAATTTAATGGCCTCTTCAATAGCTTTATCTTCGCCTTTTGCATCATAATCGTCTTTAAGATTGGAACTGAATAAAATAGCTACACCCTGCCACATGAAAGCGGAAAAAGACCCACGCATTTCCTTTACAATATTATAAGTAGTTTTACCCGTTTCGCGGTCGACAAGTTTAATTAAAATACGGCCTTGAGTCATGGTCAGATTTTTCAATTCTTCGCCGAATTGGGCTTTCAACTGCTCTTCAGCAAGTTTCATATATCTTTTACGCTCATTTTCATTAGGGATTTTTTCTAAAAGCTTATCATACTCTTTCAGTTTAGCGGCAGCTAAAATAGCGTATGGATACACTTTTTTTACATTGTATTTCAATCTGTCCCATTTTGCGGCTTCTCTTTTGTTTCTGAAAACGCGGGGAACATAGCAAACTATAGGAGTCAATATTGCATATGGAATTGTATCACCATTATAAACGGTAGCATGGACAATAAGAGCATTCTCAGGCAGTTTAAGTCCTTGAAATGCATGCTCGTCTGTATGTTCAGTGGGGCGGGAAGCATTTTGTGCCAAACTAAAAAAGGGTAAAAGGGAAATATATATGACTATTATTTTTGCCATAAAGCCTTAATAAACAAATCCTGTACCCTTTTTAAATTTTTTGATTTAGAGACCGAATGAATTATAGATTTGATGAATATGATAACTGGAGATTCGCGGATTTATTATTAAAAAATCAT
>CAISYK010001257.1 GCA_903889605.1 uncultured Bacteroidota bacterium | reverse complement strand
TTATACTGCCCAGCATTCCTAATGGATGCGCATCTGATTGTTGTTTTTTAACATATCAGCAATCATTCGTGTTAGTTTTTATAGTGTATCCAAGGATTGAAATAAATTAACATTCGACGATTTAATGCCCATTGATTTGCAAAAAAGTGAGGAATAAAAAAACGTCCTGCAAATTGCAGGACGTTTTTTTGTATTAACTAATTTTAATATTTATTGAGCGTACCAAACCGGAACATTCAAATCAGGCGTTGGTGCATAAGGATTTGAAATGCGTTCAGTTAATGCTGTTGGCAGGCGTTGCGGAATATATGTTCTTAACGCGTTTGGATTTGGCGTCAGAACTGGAAAGCCGGTTCTTCTATAATCTGAATAAGCTTCTACCGGCTGGGCAAACATTGATTTCCATTTCTCCAATATAACAGTGTGAATAGTTGTATTTAATGCAGTATAATTGGCAATTGTGCTGCCAGTATAAGCTCCTTCAGTTACTTCAGAAACAGATGCCATTATCGCATTATTTAATGTTGTAAATGCTGCGGCATTTCCTAAACGAACTTCTGCTTCTGCTTTTAAAAATTGAGCTTCTGCAAAAGATACTAGTGGAATATGTTTTGCTGGAGAGGAAGCCAAATAAGGCCCCCAATATGAAACGTCCGGATCTGAGCTTCCAAGCGGATTTCCCACCGCAGTGCCCACACCTGTGGTATCAAAATAAAATGGAGTACGCGGATCTGTCATATTTCCCATAGAATCAACTAACACCTTGGATGCTACCATGTATGATCTGTCGTTCAGGAAAGCGTACCATTGGTTATATTCAGCACCTTTTGTTCCATGAATACTATAGCAATTGTCAGCATTACTGGAAATCCCTAATGCTAAATTAGTTAAAACAATATTAGGATCAAATCCGGCCTTCTTGCTCAAACGAGAATAATATCTTGCCTTTAAAGTATATGCTGTTTTTGTCCAAGAGGCAATATTTCCGTTAAAGATAAAATCATCACTCGCTGGCATAAAGTGATTACTGCCTGCAGAAAGTGCAAAATCAGCAATAGCTGCATCCAACATGGATTGAATCGAATTTAGTACTGCTTCCTGACTATCAAAATGAGGAGTAAAGTTCCCAGACTCGCCTTTAAATGCTTCTGAATATGGAACATCACCCCAGAGATCTGCAGCTAGTCCAAGATTCATTGCCATAATAACTTTTGCTATTCCATCATAACATGGGTTTTGTGCTCCATAGGTATCTGAAATCAATTTGCAGTTATTCATGTTTGTATATAACCCATTCCAATAATTATCCATGTCGCTTTCAGTGGGCATATATTGTTCATGAGGAATAGATTGAGCCGCCACTCCTGAATTGTATTGAATAAAAATTGATGCTATTCTAACCGAACCGCCTTCAAGGTTATTAAAAGTCCCAACTTCAACAGCAGAGAGCAGCGTTTGAGGAGTTGCATTAGCAGGCTGATTTGGAGAAGTATACAAATCCTCGCCTTTCTTACAAGAATCGAATCCTGCTGTCAAAAGAGCTAGTGCGGCTATAATATATTTTTTATTTTTCATGTTCTTATGTATTTACTATTAAAAATTTTGACGAATAGATTAAATTCCTACTTTTAGGTTAAAGAAAAATGATTTCGTACCCGGATTGTTAAAATAATCAAATCCGCTGATATTCGAACCTGCGCCGGTTAAACTTGTTTCCGGATCCACACCTGTATATTTTGTGAACAATAAAATGTTTCTTCCGGTTGCGCCGACTTCAACATATTTAAATACAGATTTTTTTTCTTTTTTAGTCAAATCAAATCGGTAGCTCAAACCAATTGAACGTAATCTAACCCACGAACCATCTTCGATTGAATTTTCAGTAGGTCCATTTTGTCCCTTCATATACGTGTAATAATCAGCTCCGCTTCCGTCATAATTAGGTAATTGAATTGAACTAGCCTGACCTGCTAATGGGGTTCCTTCATCATATATTCCTGTGATTGTTTGAGTGCCTGTCCTGTCTTCTGTTGCAGCCAGCTTTCCTCTAGAGTATAAACTTGCGCCAGTACCGTTCCAAATGTCACCGCCATGGCGAATGTCCCATAGGAAACTAAAACTCCATGCTTTATAAGTGAATGTATTATTAATATTTAATAACCAATCAGGATTAGGGTCTCCGATTTTTTTTGAGGTAGGATCAACTTGAGGAAGACCAGAAGCATCTACCAACATATCTCCATTTGCATTGCGTTTCCATGCAGAACCATAAAGAATTCCCATCGGCTGGCCTACAATAGCATACGCTCCAGGGTCACCAAAGCCTACCTCTAATTCGAACTGTTCAACTCCATTAGTTAATTTTGTTACTTTATTTCTGTTTCTGGACCAACCAACATTAATATTCCAAATAAAATTTTCTTCACTAGGCTTTATTAATTGAATAGGATCCACCCCAAGTGATATCTCAATACCTTTGTTTACCATTTCACCAGCATTAACATAACGTGAAGTAAATCCTGAGGAAGCAGCAACTGGCTGACGTATTAATAAATCCTTTGATGTCTGACTGTAATATGTTATCTCGGTAGTAACGTGTCCATTCAGAAAGCGCAGATCCAATCCTCCTTCAGTTCCAGTAACTGTTTCTGGTTTCAAATCTGCATTTCCCAATTGTGAAGAAATTGTATATCCTGATTGCCCTAAATAAGGTAAAGTATTTCCTTGTGTAAATCCATCAGTATATAAAGGCACACCGTAATATGTTTTGTTTGAATATGTTTCAGGAGCTAAACCTCCAATAGAATAAGCTGCTCTGACTTTTCCAAAGCTAAACCATTTTGGTAATTTAACCGCTTCTGAAAAAACCCATGAAATATCTGTTTTAGGATAGAAAAAGCCTTTGCTTCCTTTACCAAATGCAGTAGACCATTCATTTCTTCCGGTTAATGTTAAATACAGCATTCTTTTGTAATCGAAAGATGCATCCAGAAATACAGCATTAGTTTTTTGATACGATGCTGAATTGCTGCTGTATAATTCAGAAGCATTATTCAAATTATAATAATTCGGAATTTGCAGATTTCTGCCTCTTGCGAATATATATTCATTTTCATCATAAGTGAAATTATATCCTAATAAGCCATCAAAACCAATATCTTCGGTTATCTTTTTAGTGTATTTTATAAGCAAATCCGAATAAATATTTCTAACAGACAAAGAGCTTTTGTTCACTTGTCCTAAACCTGATGCATTATCATCTCCCATTGATGATATTGAATACACTTGCTGAGTTGTAGTTGTGTATGCATCTGTTCCGGTTTTAAAGGTAACATCAAGGGATTCAATCGGTTTATAATCTAAATAAATATTACCTAATACGCGATTAGTCTGGTCGGTATAAGGATTTTTGTATGCAGTATATAATGGATTGTCGTAAGCACCATAATACTGTTTTTGGGTTCCATCAGGGTTTTCGTAATCACGAATATCAAAACTTGAAGGCGTACGGGATAATGATAACATAACACCAGCAAGGTTTGAACCATTTTGAGCACGGCTTACGCCTGTATTGCTGTAATCAACAGTTCCGCCAGCCGTAATTTTTGATGTTAATTTACTGTCTGCTGTAATTCTAACTGTTGTTCTTTTTAAGCTGGTATTTGGGATAATACCGGTTTGATTTGTATTCCCAAGTGAAAAACGCAAAGACGTTGTTTCGTTACCTCCATAAAGAGCAATATTATTATTATAGGTATAGCCTGTTTTGAAAAAATCATCATAAGGATTACGACCAGTTGAAGTTTCGGGCCCCCAGCTGTTAGGCGTGGCAGTGGAAGTTACAGGAACACCTGCAGCCCATTTACCTTGCCCGTATTTTGTCTGCAGTTTAGGTAATTTGTTCACCATTGAAGTTTCCATTGACGAACTATAAGTTGCACCAATACCTTTTCCATTTTTACCTCTTTTTGTGGTATAAACAATTGCACCATTTCCAGCACGTGAGCCGTATAATGCAGCTGCTGCCGGCCCTTTTAATATACTAACCGATTCGATATCATCAGGATTAATGTCAATTGCCCTATTTGATTCATTTACCCCCTGAAGGTTTGGATTAAAAGGTGCGTCGCCGGCAGCAACAGCATTTGTAGAGTTATCCATCGGAACGCCGTCAATAACAATTAATGGCTGGTTATCACCGGAAAAACGATTTGCACCGCGGATAGTAACTTTTGAAGATGCTCCCGGTGTTCCGCCGGAACCAATAACATTAAGCCCTGGCGCTTTTGCAGCGAGTGCTTCAATAACATTCCCTTCACCTGATTTACGCATGTCATCACCGCTTACTTCTGATATTGTGTATCCAAGAGATTTTTTCTCTTTAGAAACACCTAATGCAGTTACTACTACTTCTTTTAACAATAGTTCGGTAAAAATTTAAGCAGCCATACTGTTGATACTACCTAATGATAAAGCATCTCGATAAATTGCTTTTATTTTTTTGCAACTCA
>CAISYK010001256.1 GCA_903889605.1 uncultured Bacteroidota bacterium | reverse complement strand
TAAGAAAGGAATAAAAGTATCAGATGAAAAATTGGATAGCATCAGCATTAAAAAAAGCGGATTTCACGGAGAATGGAACTATACAATCAAATCAAATTTGTAAATATTATTTCGTAACAGATACTTAGGTATAGTTTTAAGCATCATTCATTTCAAAACAGTAAAAAGAAACTATCTTTTTTTCAATAGCTCAAAAAAGCATAACCATAAAAAGGATGCTTTAAACAAACGCAAAACGATGAAAAGTTCATTTTTATTTATCGCCTTTATTTTCATATTCTTTTTTGCAAATGCCCAGGTCTGCAAAAAAGCAAAGGTTGGAATGACAAAATATACGGTTTTAGAATTAATTGGTCCGCCGGAAATTCAAGAGATTTCTGGTATGGGTGACGGTACTGATACATTATTTTATTGGAAATATGGAAACCAGCAGCTGATTTTTAACGGGGATAAAATCGAAACTATAAAAACAGATTTGAAGAAAGAAAAAGAATTGTCAGTTAAATTAGCAAATGGTGAAATAGCCCCGGAAGACTACTTCGATTTATTAGAAAAAATTAATAAAGAAGGTTGTAAATAAATCCGGAGTTTCCTATTTCGGTACTTTAGTTTTTGAATTGAAATCTATTTCTCAAGCATTTTCGCTTTCCATATTTCTGGAATTGCAATGCTTTCATTTGTTTTATAATTAAAGCATACTATAACTGCCAGGCCTTTTGCAGATTCAACTTCAACACCATTTACCACCCGAACAATTGAACAGCTCATATCAAAGCTTTTTGACCCCATGCGGGATACCCAGGTATAAACAAAAACTTTATCTTCAAGCAAAATAGGCTGTTTATATTCCATTTCAATTTTTGCAAGAATTACAACTTCGTTTACCCAATCAATCTTAATGCCTACTTCCGAAAGCTCATCAAAATATGTCATGCGCGCTAATTCAAAATACGTAATATAGTTGGCGTTGTTTACATGACCCATCATATCAATGTCTTTAAATCTAATCTGGACTTGTGTCTTTTTTTTGAATGGTGTCATTTCTTTTTTGCGAATTATTGGTTAAGAATATATATGAATTTACGAGGCTGTGTTCGTTTAATTACTTATGTAAAATTGTCGGCTTGTCTGTCGGCCTGCTTTCTAATTGTTAAATTACTTATTGTTAACTTCATCTCAATCCAAAGCTTCATATACCGAATTATTACTCTTGAATTCAGGAACTAATAATTTCATTTTTTTAACAATCGATTTATTATCTTGTTTATCAAAAAGGGCTATTAATTCATTAATGGTATTTGTTATTTCATCAAAATTATACTCTTTTACTTGTGCTGTCATTATTTGTTGATGATGTGTAGGTAATGTTTTTTCATGGTCTGCAAGCAGTTCTTCATAAAGTTTTTCCCCTGGACGCAGCCCTGTGTAAGCAATGCTGATATCTTTATCTAAAACTAATCCTGAAAGTTTAATCATTTTCTTCGCCAAATCTACAATCTTAATAGATTCTCCCATGTCAAAAATGAAAATTTCACAGCCTGCACCCATTGCTCCTGCTTCCAATACCAATTGGCAAGCCTCAGGGATAGTCATGAAATATCTAGTAATATCAGGATGAGTGATGGTGACAGGCCCGCCATTTTCAATCTGCTGGCGAAACCGTGGTATAACGGAACCGCTGGAACCAAGAACATTCCCGAATCGTGTGGTAATAAATTTTGTGCCGGAGACTTTACTTAGTGATTGGGTGTAAATTTCAGCTATACGCTTACTTGCGCCCATCACGTTAGTCGGGTTAACTGCCTTGTCGGTAGATACCATCACAAACTTTTCTACCTTATATTCAACTGATAAATCGGCCAATGTTTTTGTACCAAGGACATTAGTTAAAATAGATTCAGACGGATTGTTTTCCATCATCGGCACATGTTTGTAGGCTGCTGCGTGAAAAACAATCTGCGGTTTAAAAGTTTTAAACACATTCTCCATGCGTTCTTTATTACGTATATCACCTATCACAACTTCGCAGGGCTGTTGGTTGTACTTATCATACAGCTCCAGTTCCATATCATATAATGGTGATTCAGCCTGGTCCACCAAAATAATTTTT
The DNA here is from genome assembly GCA_903889605.1 of uncultured Bacteroidota bacterium. Taxonomy (GTDB): domain Bacteria; phylum Bacteroidota; class Bacteroidia; order 2-12-FULL-35-15; family 2-12-FULL-35-15; genus 2-12-FULL-35-15. Next base: position 4,739 of record CAISYK010001256.1, on the reverse strand, counting down.
TTTGGATGAAAAGGAATTATCTGGCGGACAATTTCGCTCCCAATACTGCCTGCAGCTCCAGTTACAAGAATTATTTTACCTGATAATTGTTTTTGTATATTTACTTTATCTAATAGAATAGGGTCGCGGCCTAATAGTTCTTCAATCTGAACTTTTTTAATCTGCTTGAAGCTCAGCTCACCATTAATCCAATTTGTAACTGGCGGTACAGTCAGTACTTTGGCCGTATAATTCAAACAAATGTCAACTATCTGCTGTTTACGGGCAGGCAAAAGGTTTTGGGTCGAAATTATCAGATGGGCAACATTATTATTCTGTAATAATTCGTTTAGTTTATCAAGTCCGAAAATACTGCTGCCTTCAAGCATTTTGCCCTGCTTCTTTTTGTCGTCATCAATAAATGCAAGGACTTTATATTTTGTTCCTGCATCACGGTCAAGTGTACGTTTAGTGATAATGCCTGATTCGCCTGCACCAAAAATAATTACACTTCGTTTTTCTTTATTAGGATTTATAAGTTCAAAGTAAATGGCTTTAAACATAACACGCAGGCTGATCATTAAAAATGTAGCAGCCATGTAATCAATTATGATTATGGAGAAGGGAACAGGGAATGTTCCATTAATGAAATTAGAGGTGATTATATTTATAAGCACATAAAAAATGCTTCCTGCGGTTGTAACAATAAAAATGCGTTGGGAATCTCTCGCCCCAGTGTGTTTTACAATGCCTTGATAAGTTTTTGAAATGTAAAAGCTGATGGCTCTTGTTCCTAGAACTATAGTGAAAACTAATGGAAATTCATTTATTGCTATTTGCGGAATGGCAAAGTTGAAACGTACCAGGTAAGCCAAAACCAATGAGAACAAGCAAATACCCATATCGATGAAAAAAATTACCCATCGGGGAATATTACGAACGAATAGAAAATCGAGTGTTTTCATAATTTATAAAGATCAAAGATAAAAAAATGACGGCAGTTATCATTGTTTTAACTTATTTTCATGATCTAAATAAATTAATACTGTTCAGTAAAAAAAATAAATTTAACCAATACGTGATAAAGAACACTAAGATTCACTGAATTATTTTGAGTGTTTTCTTCCTGAACTAATTGTCTTATTGGTGATTTTAATTTCATTGTAAATAAATTGATTTACAATTAATCTGAACAACCCTCCGGAACAAATCTGCTTTTATGAAATTTTCAGTGTTGTAATTTACCATTGTAAAAAAGTATAATATTTTTTACCATTCATCATTAACATGTATTCAATAAAGCAGAAATAGTATGTATTAATTATTCACTTATTGCTGATGCCGCGTTAGGGATTGAAGCGGAAATCCTTTTCTTTTTAGAAAAGATTGAAGTGTAATGCCCGCCTATTTCTTTTTTGGAAGAAATGGGAACGCCCCAATGAAATTATTAATAATTTTTTTTGAAGAACTATAATTTATTAATGTTTAACATGGAAACAAAGTCCTAAACTTTAGTCACCAGCAGCTTTTAATTTGCAATTACCCTAATGAAAAAACAGATACGAAATAAAAATTGCGGCAATCACCCCGGCTAAATCGGCTATTAAACCTGCAGTTACAGCATAACGTGTATTTTTTACACCAACTGAACCAAAGTACAATGCTACAATATAAAATGTAGTATCTGCAGCGCCTTGAAACACACAGGATAAACGTCCTACAAAAGAATCGGGCCCATGCACAGTCATCATATTGATCATCATCGCCTGTGATCCGCTGCCGCTCAAGGGTTTCATAAATGCAACAGGTAAAGCCGGTACAAAATCAGTATTGAATCCAATTGCGCTGATCAAATAACCTATACCGGACACCAAATAATCCATTGCACCAGAAGCCCGGAATACAGCTATACCTACAAGCATAGCAACCAGGTATGGAATTATCTTAATGGTGGTTTCAAAACCGGTTTTAGCCCCATCAATAAAAGCATTATATACATTTACTTTTTTACGTACAGCACCAAGGATAAATGTTATTATGATTGAAAATAAAATTACGTTAGCGCCGACTTTTGAAAAAGCTGCGATTTGCTCCTGTTGTAATGTGCTGAAATACCAAACAATTCCAATTACTATCGCACTGATTCCTATTAACCATGACATAACTATGCGGTTAAATAAATTTATTTTTTGCCACACAGCAACTGTTAAAAGGCCTATTAATGTCGAGCAATAGGTGGCAATTAAAATAGGAATAAATACATCCGAAGGATTGGCTGCATGGTTTATGGCTCGAAGTGCAAGAATGGAAACAGGAATAATAGTGAACCCGCCGGTATTTAAAACAAGAAACATAATTTGAGCATTGGATGCTGTCTCTTTATTTGTGTTGAGCTCCTGCATACTGCCCATAGCCTTCAATCCAAGCGGTGTTGCTGCATTTCCCAAGCCTAACATATTGGCTGAAAAATTCATCATTATTTGTCCGTTTGCAGGATGATTTTTAGGAATCCCTGGAAAAAGTTTATTAAAAAAAGGACCTACTATCCTTGATAAAAAATTAATAGCCCCCCCTTTTTCTCCGATGTTCATAATACCGAGCCATAAGGTCATTACACCAGCCAAAGGGAGTGAAATGTCCATTACTGCCATTTTTGATGAACTAAATGTTGCATCAATTATTGTTTTAAAAATTTCGGTATCACCTGTAACTATAAGCTTTAAAAGCGCTACAATAAAAGCAATAAGAAAAAACGCAATCCAGATATAATTTAAAATCATAAAAAAGCTATTTATTGTGGCAATATACAAAATACGATCATTAAAATTGCTAATATACAACTAAATATATCAACCAAAAATGCATAAATTGTTGATAAAAACCGGTATTACTTTAGGTTTTATATATACTTTTGAATCCAATTAATAATCTTAAAATAAAACATAAATTATGGGATTTATAGCAAGTGTTCAAGCTCGTCAAATACTGGATTCACGTGGTAATCCAACAGTTGAAGTAGATGTAATTACAGATTCAGGCATTATGGGCCGTGCTGCTGTTCCTTCTGGAGCATCGACAGGTATTCATGAAGCAGTGGAATTACGTGATGACGACAAGGGTTATTATATGGGCAAAGGTGTTTTAAAAGCCATAAATAATGTAAATACTGTTATCCGTGAGGAACTTCATGGATTATATATATTCGATCAGAATATTATTGATCAGAAAATGATTGCTCTTGATGGTACTGATAATAAAGGCAATTTAGGTGCAAATGCTATACTTGGTGTTTCTTTAGCTTGCGCAAAAGCGGCTGCCGAAGAAGCCCGTCAGCCTTTGTATCGTTATGTAGGCGGTGTAAATGCAAATTTGCTGCCGATACCAATGATGAACATTATCAACGGAGGTTCACATGCGGATAACAGCATAGATTTTCAGGAATTTATGATCATGCCGGTAGGTGCAGCTAATTTTTCTGATGCAATCCGTATGGGAACAGAGGTTTTTCATCATCTCAAAAAAGTATTGAAAGACAGCGGATATTCAACAAATGTTGGTGATGAAGGAGGTTTTGCTCCAAATTTGAAATCTAATGAAGCCGCTATTGAATCGGTTCTGGTTGCCATTGAAAGGGCTGGTTACAAGCCTGGAGTGGATATATTTATTGCTTTGGATGCGGCTGCATCAGAATTTTATGTTGAAAAAGAAAATGTGTATCATTTCAAAAAATCGAGCGGTGATAAATTAAGTCCGGCTCAAATGGTTGATTATTGGGCTAATTGGGCAAAAAAATATCCTATTATCTCTATTGAAGATGGTTTGGCTGAAGACGATTGGAAAGGCTGGAAATTAATTAGCGATAAAGTGGGCAAAAAAATTCAATTGGTGGGTGATGATTTATTTGTAACCAATGTAACCCGTTTACAGCAAGGAATTGACAAAAATATTGCCAACTCGATATTGGTAAAAGTAAATCAGATCGGGACCTTAACCGAAACTATTAATGCTGTGCATTTGGCTCAAAATAATTCTTATACTACTGTAATGAGTCACCGTTCGGGTGAGACAGAGGATACTACTATTGCAGATCTTGCTGTTGCTTTAAATTGCGGTCAGATTAAAACAGGTTCGGCTTCCCGCTCCGACCGTGTTGCTAAATACAATCAGCTGCTTCGTATTGAAGAACAATTAGGGGAATCCGCAAGATTTTTGGGTAAGGATTTCAAATTTAATAAGATCAGATAGTGCCTGTCCAAACAGCCATCTGATTTTAACTACACTAGCCGCAGATTTACAGATTGAAAGGGGAATAATCCTGTAATTCTGTGAATCTGCGGCTATTTTTAACCATATTGACAAACTCAGTATTTCTTTTTAATTGGTCTTAAGAGCATTAATGAACTACCAACAAACACTGGATTATCTTTACGCACAGCTTCCGATGTTCCAACGCATTGGCAGTGCTGCATATAAAGACAGCCTTGATAATACGATTGCAATTTGCAGCCTCCTCGGCAATCCTGAAAATAAATTCAAATCAATACATATTGCAGGAACAAACGGAAAGGGATCTACTTCTCACATGCTTGCATCTATCCTTCAAAGCGCGGGTTTCAAAGTTGGACTATATACCTCACCTCATTTAAAAGATTTCAGGGAGAGGATAAAAATTAATGGTGAGATGATTCCTCAGCAATATGTCGTTGATTTTGTAGAAATTCACAAAACAGATTTTGAAAGAATACAGCCTTCATTTTTTG
>CAISYK010001255.1 GCA_903889605.1 uncultured Bacteroidota bacterium | reverse complement strand
TTTAACATATGTTTGTACCAAACGATAATTTTCATCATAAAAAATAGGCATTATCGCTCCATCGTCAATTGCAACCTGATCCGCCTGAAGATATAGTTTCATTCGTTTCTGGACATCCACTTCCTTCATTGCAGCGGAAAATAATGAATCGAATTTTTCATTCTTGTACCGCATCGAGTTCAAATACGATTTATCGGACAAGTTTTTGGGAATATGTTTACTGTACAAGAGAGTTAAGAATGTTTCAGGATCAGGGTAGTCGGCCTGCCAGGCAGTTCTCCAAAACAAAGCTTTTCCGGTTTCCACGCGCTCAAGATGCTCAGCCATCGGCAGAACATTTAATTCTATATCAATATTTAAATTTTCTTTTAACATTTTTTGAATTACTTCAGCAATTGAAATATTTCTTCCGTAACCTCCCTGGTTTATCTGCAGTGTTAGTTTCGGAAAGCCTTTTCCATCAGGATATCCGGCAGCAGCCATAAATTTGCGGGCTTTGTCAGGATCGAAGGTATATCCTTTTAAACTTTTCGAATCGTATTCTTTAAAAGATGGAGGAACAATACCATAAATGCCCGGTACTCCTTCGCCTTGAAGTGTGTATGTAACGATTTTTTCCCTGTCGATAGCATAATTGAAAGCCAGGCGAACTTCTTTTTTATCAAAAATATTACTCTGAATCTGGAAACCAAAGTAAAAAACAGTCATTGCAGGAATAACCTGAAGATTGAAGGGAGCATTCGCTTCTTTTGCATGATCGAGCTGGCCTAAAATATCAGATATCGATTCTATAGGTATTTGAAATACCATATCAAGGTTGCCTCTCTTAAATTCAAGCAGTTCCGATTTTTTCTCTTTAATAAAACTAAATTTAAGGGCATCCAAATATGGAAGCTGGTTGCCAAATTCGTCAATATCCCAATAGTTTGGATTTCTCTCTAAAACAACTACTTCACCCTCTTTAATGCTTTTAACAAGAAAAGGACCAGTGCCGACACATTTTACCCGCATTTCAGTCCCATATTTTTCAAATGCTTCATGCGGATAAACCCAGCATCCGGGAATACTTAATATATTTAGGAAACCTGCAAATGGAAAAAGTAAATTAATCTGCAGGGTATAATCATCAATTGCCTTTATTCCTGAAACTCCGCCGGCTAAAGGTTTTTTATCCATAGTTGATTGGAAATATTCGTTTGCCCCCACAACCCTATCCTTGAATGAATTGCCGAATTGTTGGTTTTCCGGGATTGAACTGCAGAGTTTTTCAAAGCAGAATATAAAATCTTTTGCGGTTACTTCGCGGCCTTTCCCATCTGAAAAACAAGGGTCATCATGAAATTTAACTCCTTTGCGAATATGAAATGTCCATTGTGTTGCATCGGCATTTCTCTCCCATTTTTCAGCTAAAGAAGGCAAAATAGTCAAATCTGTTTGAGAAAGTTTTACTAATCCCTCATACACATGATTGGTGATATGCTGGGAAGCAACCTCGCCAATATTTAAAGGGTATAAACTGCGGAAATCTTCATTTTCGTTCATTCTGAAAACGCCTCCGTAATATATGCCGCCTTTGGCTTTTCTCGATTCACCTGTAGAGCTTTTATCGCCGCCGCATGATGCTAATAGGCTTGCTGCCAAAAATAAGTATATTGCTTTTTTCATGTTAATTTATAATACATATTTTAATTCAGAAGTTACAAATATATTAAGATTATCTGTATTTACTTAAAAAATTACGGCGAATTAAGAATAGCGGCGAATTAAGAATGAATCCCTTTTTACAATGCAGTAAATAGATCTGCACAATAGCCCATGGAAAGATTAAAGATAACTGCACGAAAGCTCGCTAAGCAATCAATCTGCATAATGCGGCAATTAAAATTTCATCCTTTAAAATATATATTTTTGGCTGAAAAATAACTATAAGCGAATTCGGAATTCGAGAATTTTTCTCTTATAAACCCCGTACTTTAAAAATCGACTTCCAGTAAAACCGGACAATGGTCGGAGTGTTTGGCTTCTGGTAAGATTGCTGCGCGTTTCATTTGCTGCTGCAGATTATTACTCACAAGATTGTAATCAATGCGCCATCCAAGGTTTTTTGCCCGGGCATTAGCTCTGAAACTCCACCAGCTGTAGTTGTGCGGCTCTTTATTAAAATGGCGGAAACTGTCGATGAAGCCTGATTTCATAAATTGATCAATCCATTCGCGCTCCTCAGGCAAAAAACCACTGCTGTTCGCGTTGCTTTTTGGATTGTGAATATCAATGCCCTGATGGCAAATATTATAATCACCGCAGATGATAAGTTTTGGCCTTTCTTTTTTCAGCGTATCAATATATTTTTGGAAATCGGCTAACCATTTTATTTTAAAAGCCTGACGCTCCTCTCCGCTGCTTCCGCTTGGATGATATACACTCATTACAGACACATCTCCATAATCTGCACGAATTACCCGGCCTTCGAAATCATAATGAGGAATACCGCAGCCGTATTCTATATGATCCGGCTTAATTTTGCTGAAAATGGCAACACCGCTGTAACCTTTTTTTTGTGCCGGATGCCAATAATGGTGGTATCCGGCATTTTCAAACAGCGTAACATCCAGCTGCCCCGGTTCTGCTTTTAATTCCTGAACACATAAAATATCCGGATCTGCGGCCTTTATCCATTCCATAAGTCCTTTGCTTATGGCGGATCGGATGCCGTTTAAGTTATAGGTTATAATTTTTGTCATAATTTTACGTATTACCTATGCAAATATAAATAAAAAGCATCTGCGAACTTCCATAAAATAGGAGAACAAATGTTATGGCCTTCACATAGCAAAACGGGGACGGATTTGCAAATTACGTGAGGTTATGAGAGGGGCGCTTTTGTAAGGCGATGATGTTCTTATTGAAAATTTAATAGTACTTTTAAATCTGTGATAGTTCGGAAAATAATAATGTTTTTGTTTTTGCTGTTTTGCTGTTTCAGCGGATATGCGCAATCTGCCGGCATCCTCAATCCGGCTGAAAAAATTATTATTATTAAAAGCGATACCACCCGAATGGATACGCTCAGCATTGTGCCTGGTTCTGTAACAATAAAAACTAAAGATGGAATATTACTTGACACCTCTTTCTACAAAATAAATTATGCCGAAGGTCTTTTGATTTTAAATCGAAAAAAAATTGATGCTCTCCCCGCATCCTCTTCAACACGTTACTTGCTTGTTTCCGATACTATAAAGGCTTCTTATAAAAGTTTTCCATATTTGTTTTCTTCAGAAGTAAAACATAAAGAACTTAACCGGATAAAACCTGATTTATTTGGGAACACCAACCCTTTCAGCTATAATATAGAATCGAAAAACGAAGATATTTTTAAAATGGATGGATTGAATAAAAGCGGAAGTATTTCCCGTGGAATTTCGTTTGGCAACAAACAGGACATGGCGGTAAACTCTAACTTGAATCTTCAGCTATCCGGGCACCTAAGCAATAATATTGATATTTTATTAGCTGCAACAGATAACAATATCCCCCTTCAGCCTGAAGGAAATACACAGCAGTTACAGGAGTTTGATAAAGTATTTATTCAGC
>CAISYK010001254.1 GCA_903889605.1 uncultured Bacteroidota bacterium | reverse complement strand
TGATATCATTGAAACTAATACATTCAGCGGTACTTCAATTGCAATGGCTGATTATGATATGCAGGATCTGGTGTATGAGTTGAATTACGAATCTGCAAAAATTGCAAAAGAAGCTGTTAAGGAATATTTTTCTGACATTAAGGGACTTCCGAAAGGAGAGAAAAGGAGAGGGGCTTTTGTTGCAGGATCAATAGGACCTACAAACCGCACACTTTCATTATCGCCCAATGTAAATGACCCTGGATACCGTGCTGTTACATTTGATGAATTGGTTGAAGCATACACCGAACAAGTCAGAGGATTAATTGAAGGCGGTGCTGATTTACTTTTGATTGAGACAATTTTCGACACGCTGAATGCGAAAGCAGCTCTGTTTGCAATTCAAAATTATTGTAAAAAGATAGATAGAATAATGCCTGTAATGGTTTCAGGAACTATCACTGATGCCAGCGGAAGAACACTTTCCGGCCAGACAACTGAAGCTTTTTTAAATTCTGTATCTCACGTTGATCTGTTAAGTGTAGGCCTGAATTGTGCGCTTGGTGCTAAAGATATGCGTCCATACCTGGAAGAGCTTTCAGGTAAAGCCCCATTTTATGTTAGTGCTTATCCGAATGCCGGGCTGCCTAATCAGTTTGGCGAGTATGACCAGGATGCTCATGAAATGGGTCATCAGATTGAAGATTTTTTGAAGGCAGGATTTCTAAATATTGTCGGAGGATGCTGCGGAACTACGCCTTCTCATATTAAACGAATAGCAGAATTAGCCGCCAAAGCTGCTCCTCGTAAAAGGCCTGCCCCGGATACTTTGATGCATTTAAGCGGTTTGGAGCCTGTTACTTTGTATCCCGAAAGTAATTTTATGAATGTTGGAGAACGCACCAATGTTACAGGATCAAAAAAATTTCTGCGTTTAATTAAGGAAAATAATTATGATGAAGCACTGTCTATCGCCCGTGAGCAGGTTGAAGGCGGAGGACAGGTGATTGATGTTAACATGGATGAAGGTATGCTTGATTCTGAAGCCGCAATGACTAAATTTTTAAATTTAATTGCCGCTGAGCCTGATATTTCAAGGGTGCCCATTATGATTGATTCATCAAAATGGAATGTTATTGAAGCAGGATTAAAATGCGTGCAGGGAAAATCAATTGTAAATTCTATTTCACTAAAAGAAGGTGAAGATAGTTTTATTGAAAAAGCAAAAAAGGTAAAACAGTACGGTGCTGCTGTTATTGTAATGGCATTTGACGAGGAAGGGCAGGCTGATACTTTACAGCGCAGAATAGATATTTGCAAACGGGCGTATTATGTTTTAGTCGATAAGGTTGGCTTCCCGGCGCAGGATATTATTTTCGACCCTAATATTTTCCCTGTTGCAACAGGCATGGAAGAGCACCGAAAAAATGCAGTTGATTTTTTTGACGCTGCCAGATGGATAAAGGCTAATTTACCTCATGCAAAGGTAAGCGGAGGCGTTAGTAATGTTTCATTCTCTTTCCGTGGAAATGATTTTGTGCGCGAGGCTATAAATTCTGCATTTTTATTTCATGCTGTAAAAGCCGGAATGGATATGGGAATTGTGAATCCATCACAGCTGCAGGTATATGATGATATACCTAAAGATTTACTGGAATTGGTGGAAGACGTCTTGTTAAACAGGAAAGACGACGCTACTGAGCGTCTCGTATCGCATGCAGAAACATTAAAAGGTGTATCAAAAGAGAAAACAGAAAAAGATGAAGCATGGCGTAAAGCTCCTGTTGAAGAGCGTTTGAGCCATGCGCTTATAAAAGGCATCGTTGAATATATTGATGCTGATACTGAAGAAGCCAGACAAAAATTAGGACGGCCTTTGCATGTTATTGAAGGACCATTAATGGATGGAATGAATGCTGTTGGTGATTTATTTGGAAGCGGGAAAATGTTTTTACCCCAGGTGGTGAAAAGCGCAAGAGTTATGAAAAAGGCTGTTGCATACCTGGAGCCTTTTTTGGAAGAAGAGAAAAAAGCAAACGCGCTTGCAGGCATCGTTGGTGATGGAAGACAAAATGCCGGAAAGATATTAATGGCTACCGTAAAAGGAGATGTGCATGATATAGGAAAAAATATTGTGGGTGTTGTTCTAGCTTGCAATAATTACGAAATAATTGATTTAGGAGTGATGGTTTCCTGTGATAAAATATTGGCCGAGGCCAGGGAGCATAATGTGGATATAATCGGTTTAAGCGGGTTGATTACGCCTTCATTAGATGAAATGGTACATGTAGCTAAAGAAATGGAACGCCTAGGATTTACAATCCCTTTAATGATCGGCGGTGCAACTACTTCAAAAGTTCATACTGCAGTTAAAGTTGCTCCGCATTATTCACATGCTGTGCTGCATGTTAATGATGCCAGCAGAGCCGTTCCAGCTGCCGGTAGTTTAATTTCGGAGGAGCTGAGGGGTGCTTTTATGGAAGAAGTTGACAAAGATTATGAACGCATCCGCGAACAGAATAAAAATGCTCAATCGCAAAATAAATATATTTCAATTGCAGAAGCACGTTCAAATAAATTTCCAATTGATTGGAGTAAAACAGAAATCCATAAGCCAGCATTTACAGGCATCAAAACATTTAATGATTATCCTTTAGCTGAACTTATTGATTACATTGACTGGACTCCCTTTTTCATCTCCTGGGAAATGAAAGGTTCGTATCCTAAAATTTTGAAAGACCCAACCCGTGGTGAAGAAGCAAGAAAGTTATTTGCAGATGCACAAAAAATGCTTAAACAAATAATTGAAGAAAAATGGCTGAAAGCAAATGCTGTAATTGGTATTTATGCTGCAAATGCAGCTGATGATGATATTGAAGTTTATGATGCTGATAAAAAGACCGTTAAATGTGTTTTCCATTCAATACGTCAGCAAACAAAAAAACCGGCCGGACAATATAATTCTGCGCTGTCTGATTTTATTAAACCTAAAACTTTTTCTGATTCATCTCCGAACGAAAAAGGATTTATACGTGATAAATTTCAATCAACTAACAATATGGATTGGCATTTAAATCTAAAAAATGCCAAGGAGCAAAGATCCAGTCCTACTGAAGCTGAAAAAATTATTTGGGAAAGATTAAGAGATAAACAAATCGGGTTTAAAATAAAAAGACAGCATTTAATAGATAAATATATTGTCGATTTTGTTTGTTTAGAGAAAAAACTAGTAATTGAAATTGACAACGAAAACCTTGGGCAAACAAAAGAACAGGATGATTTAAGAATTTCTGTTTTAGAATCAATGGGTTTTAAAGTTATTCGTTTTACGAATGATGAAATATCTGCAAATATTGATTCTGTAATTAAACAAATAAAATATAAGTGTGAGACTAATTCAGCTGTCTCTCCAGTTGGTAAAGTTAAAGATGAGCAGGACTATATTGGCGCTTTTGCACTGACAACAGGCATCGGCATAGATGAACATACTGCCCGTTTTGAAAAAAATAACGATGATTATTCAGCTATCATGCTTAAAGCTTTGGCGGATAGGCTGGCAGAAGCCTTTGCCGAAGTAATGCACAAACGTGTTCGTAAAGAATTGTGGGGCTATGCTGAAGGTGAAAATATTAATGCCGATGATTTAATAAATGAAGAATACGCTGGAATACGGCCTGCTCCTGGTTATCCTGCCCAACCTGATCATACTGAAAAAATAACCATATTTAAACTATTGGATGCAGAAAAAAATACCGGCATTATACTGACCGAAAATTTGGCAATGTTTCCAACAGCATCTGTTAGCGGTTTATATTTTGCTCACCCGCAATCACATTATTTTGGGATAGGTAAAATACAAAAAGACCAGGTCGAAGATTATGCAAAACGTAAAGGAATGACATTGGAAGATACTGAACGCTGGCTTGGGCCTAATTTAGCATATTGATTGATTATTAATACGAATGAAGGATTGGATTTTCCCAAATCAAGTGTTGTCACCCAGAGCCTGTCGAAGGGGGTGCGATGG